>NZ_JAQRFJ010000015.1:0-71996 GCF_028599065.1 Xenorhabdus sp. PR6a
ATGTCAATAATAGAAGAAGTCATGATCCATGAAAGCGCCATTGTTGATGATGGTGCTCAAATAGGGAAAAACAGCCGAATCTGGCATTTTTCACATGTTTGTTCTGGTGCCAAAATTGGTGAAAGCTGTTCTCTAGGCCAAAATGTATTTATTGGAAATAAAGTCATTATTGGAGACCACTGCAAAATACAAAATAATGTTTCCATCTATGACAATGTTTATTTAGAAGATGGTGTTTTTTGTGGTCCTAGTATGGTTTTTACTAATGTCTATAATCCTCGTTCTTTCATCGAAAGAAAGAATGAGTATAAAAACACTTTAGTAAAAAAAGGGGCGACTCTAGGTGCTAATTGTACGATAGTTTGTGGAACAACGATTGGTTCTTATGCTTTTATTGGTGCTGGAGCTGTTATCAATAAAGATGTTCCTGATTATGCACTGATGGTAGGAGTACCAGCAAAACAAATCGGTTGGATGAGTGAATTTGGTGAACAACTAGATCTACCATTATATGGAAAAGCCACTACAACCTGCCCCTATACAGGACATATCTATCAATTAGATGATAACAGTGTAAAAAGAATTAAATAATAATAGAGAAATATAAAATGCAATTCACAGATCTAGCTGCACAACAACTAAGAATTAAATATAAAATAGACCAAAACATCCAAAAAGTATTAACACATGGAAAATATATTCTAGGCCCAGAAGTTTCAGAATTAGAAGAAAAGCTCGTTGAATATACTGGTGCAAAATATTGTATTACTTGTGCGAATGGAACTGATGCCTTACAAATTGCCTTAATGGCGATTGGTATCAAGCCCGGTGATGAAGTCATCACTCCTGGGTTTACGTATATTGCTACTGCTGAAACCGTTGCTCTATTAGGCGGTATCCCAGTTTATGTTGATGTGAAACCGACAACTTATAACTTAGATCCTGCACAACTAGAAGCTGCTATAACGCCTAAAACTAAAGCTATTATTCCCGTCTCTTTATATGGTCAATGTGCAGATTTTGACGAGATCAATGCAATAGCAGAGAAATACAATATTACTGTTATAGAAGATGCAGCCCAAAGTTTCGGTGCTTCATATAAAGGCAAGCGTTCTTGCAATTTAACTACAATTGCGTGTACCAGTTTCTTTCCAAGTAAACCATTAGGTTGCTACGGTGATGGTGGTGCTATTTTTACAAGTGATGAAGAGCTAGCAAAAATTATCCGCCAAATTGCTCGTCATGGTCAAGACAGAAGATATCATCATATAAGAGTCGGTGTTAATAGCCGTTTGGATACATTACAAGCAGCCATTTTATTACCAAAACTTGAAATATTTGATGAAGAAATGGCATTACGACAAATTGTTGCCAAAAACTATGATAAGGCCTTAAATGAGATTGGGATTATGACAACACCTTATATAGAACCGCATAATATATCTGCATATGCCCAATATACTATCCGTGTTCAGAATCGTGATGAGTTACAGAATAAATTAAAAGAAAAAGGTATTCCTACTGCTGTTCATTATCCTCTTCCCTTAAATAAACAACCTGCAGTATCTTGCAGCATTATTCTCCCAGTGGGTGATAGAATTTCTAATGAAGTTATTAGCTTACCTATGCATCCTTATTTAAGACTCGAGGATGAACAAAAAATAACTGAAGAAATAAAAAAATCACACTATGAATAAAATAAAAAAAAAATTATTAAATGTAAAAAATAAAAATAGCTTTTATTATAATGTATTATCATTAACTGGAGGAACACTCTTAGCTCAATTAATTGCTATAATATCAATGCCTTTCATCACTAGATTATATACCCCTGATGATTTTGGAATATTAGCAACTTTTATAGCCATAATATCTATAGTTAGCATTATGGCTAATTTTAGATATGAGTTAGCTATAGTATTACCAAAATATGATAATCAAGCCAGGGTAGTTTTATTCATAGCACTATGCTTTACATTAATAATCTCAATTCTATCAGTAATAATTATCGGTTTTTTCATTGAAACATTATCTAAAGAAAATAATTTAAAAGAGTACTTATATTTAGTGCCTTTGTCTATATTTTTTATAGGAACGTATCAATCTTTTAATTATTGGGCAACTAGAAAAAATAACTTTATATTAATAGCTAAAACTAAATTCATACAAGTTTTTTCAATGCTCATAGCTCACCTATCACTTTATAAATTAGGGAGCTTGGGTTTAATAATAGGGCAATTATTAAGCCAAATTATGGGAGGATATAAACTATATAAATATGCAAGTAAAAAAAATAAATTTAAAATCCCAACATTTAAAAGAGTAAAATGGGCTTTATATAAGTATAGAAATTTTCCAAAATTTAATTTAATAGGTGCTTTATTAGATAACATCAGTGCAAGAACTCCTATTTTTTTATTAACAATATATTTCAATCCATCTCATGCTGGGCTTTATGCTATTGCAGACCGAATATTAACATTACCAATTCAACTAATAGGCAGATCTTTATCTAGTGTATATTATGCTGAAGCACCTAAAGCCCACAGAAACAGAAAATTAGGAGACCTAACTTTCCAAATTTATGAGAAAACTGTAGCGTTAGCTTTTCCAATTACTATACTAGTTATGTTATCCTCCCCAACCATATTTAGTATTATTTTTGGTCACAAATGGGAAATGGCAGGATATTATGCCAGCATATTATCTATATTAATGTACATCACATTTATTGCTTCTCCTATTGGATCTGCATATACAGTATTAGAAAAACAAAACTCATGGACTTATTTTCAATTATTAATTTTTCTAGTCAGTGTCTTAGCCATATACATAGGTGTTTATCTAAATAACAGTATATATTCAATCATGTTTTATTCAATAGGAAATTTCATATGTTGGTGTATGATTTTAGTTTATCTATTTAGAAAGTTAGAAATCAAAGCTTTCAGATATTTGAAAGTTCAATTCTCTAATTTCATTATATCTTTGGTTGTCAATTTCCCATTATTATATATATTCTATATTGAATATGAAAAATCAGAAAAAAATATCATATACTGGATATTTTGTATAATTTTATCATCTCTATTAATTGCATTAAGATATATAAACATAATAAAAGGTAGCTTTAAGTGAAATTTAGCATCAGAGTATCAGATGATTGGTCAAATTATGAAGATGAAAATATAATTGTATATATAAAAGGTCAGGGATATATCAAAGAAAATATATACTCTAATAATGAAATTATAAAAGAGATAGTAAATGAATCCAATATAGAAAAAACAATTACTAGTTTAAATGGTTTCTTCTCAATTATTCTTATAGATAAAAACAAAAAAAATATTTTTTTAATCTCAGATCATATACGCAGTATTCCTTTATTTTATACAAAAAAACAAGGACTAACAATAATTAGTGATATAGCTGAAGAAATTAGAGAAGTATTGAATTTAAAGGAATTTAATAAGTCAAATGAAACTGAGATGATGTTAAATTCTTTCATCTCCGGGGATGAAACGCTATTCGATGATATAAAACAATTAGAAGCAGGAAGTATAGTTAAAATACATAATGATAATTATACAATAAAAAAAGAATATTACAATAAAAATAATGTGATAAATTATTTATATGACGACTACGCCTTCTTAAAGGAGCACGAAAAAATCTTATTAACCTCCATACAAAGACTAGCAAAATTTGCCAATGGAAGAAAAATAGTAATACCACTTAGTGCAGGCTACGACTCCAAAATTATAGCTACCTTGCTAAAAAAAATAAATTATAAAAATATAATAAGTTTTAGCTATGGAAAAAAGAAATATCATGAAGTCAAAAAGAGTGAGGAAATTGCAAAAAAGTTAAATATCAAATGGGTATTTGTAGATTATAGCAAAATCGGTTTTAAAGAAAAAATGAATAGTGATAATGCTAAAGATTACATGATATACTCTTGTAACTATTGTAGTTTACCTCATACTCAGGATTTTTTGGCCGTAAAATTCCTTAAAGAGAATAAAATAATTCCTGATGATTCTATCTTTGTTCCTGGGCACAGCATTGCAAGCTCATTTCCCTATATTACGGAAAAAACAGAGATAATAAAAACACCTGAGGAAATTGCAAAAAATATTTATTCATTTTACTTTAATTGTGATCCTAAATTAAAACAGAAAAACAAAGCAATTTTATTAGAAAAAATAAAGTTCTTAATTAAAGATAAATCGGATGATAAAACCTACCTTTCGGATTTTATTTTATACTGGGGTTCTTATGAAGATGATGTAAAATATATAGTAAACTCAATAAAGGTTTATGAATTTTTTGGTTATGATTTTTGGTTGCCGTTATGGGATAAAGAATATTCTCATTTCTGGACAAACACAGAAAATAAATTCAAATATCATAGAACATGGTATGAAAAATTCATTGATGAGCAATTCAACGCTTTATTGGAAAACAGAGAAACTAATATTTTCTTACTTTCAGATCTACCTAAAAAAAATAAAACACGCTCTATACTAAAAAAAATAAGTTACTTGAAAAACATAAAAAATGCTTTCTCTTTTATTTTCTCTAAAGATAATCTTCTTTGTATGTCATATATCTATAGTAAAAAAGAAATATTCCTTTTATATATGCAAGGAAAGCACTTTCGTCTAAAATATACCAAGGAACTTATTAACCATCTAATTAACCATCAAAAGAATAAAAGAATGTAAACAAAAACATTTCAGGTTTTAAGTGATTAATTCTCTCTAATTTTATTCATAGCGTAACATCAATTTTTTTAATTAGTATATAGCATTCCTGTATAGAGATAATATAACTTAAATTTACTTAAATCATATATTTTCTTGGCACACATAGTAATCCTGACGCCGATTTTGAATCAATACAACCATTCAAAAACTCGAATTAACATATTAAAGGAGGGGAATAGGTATAATTTCCACTGGATTACATATTTCACCCATTGTATTTAATGAATTGAAGAATATGTAAAAGGATGACCGTTAATAACCCTTTTCTCGATATTGCAGTTATTATTTGTTACAAATTAAATATATTCATATAGTCATCATATTCTAGGTCATGATTCCAATAATTAGATATTGTGATAAGCTATCCCTTTTTATTCTTGGTGAGAGATATGGCTAAAATTGATGTGGTTTGTCGCTACTGTCATAAAACAGAAGATGTTAAAGGGCATGGAAAAGGATCGAGTGGGCATCCCCGTTATCACTGTTATGCCTGTCGTAAAACCTTTCAATTGACCTACACCTATCGCGCCTGCAAGCCCGGAGTGAAAGATCAAATTGTCGATATGGCAATGAATAACTCAGGTATCAGAGATACGGCTCGAGTTCTGAAAGTCGGGATTAACACGGTTCTTCGCACATTAAAAAACTCACGCCGAGAAATGTAACCACACTGCCCCTTGCGGGAAGTGACATTCAGATTATCTGTGAAAAATGGACGAGCAATGGTCATTTGTCGGTCACAAGCAAAATCAGCGCTGGCTTTGGTATGCTTGGGAACCGCGTATGAAAAAGATCGTCGCGCATGTATTTGGTGATCGCAGCGGGAAAACGTTGGAAAAACTGCTGGCGCTTCTCTCACCTTTTGACGTCCGCTTTTACTGTACGGATGATTTTTCCCCCTACAACCGACTTCCTGAGGAAAAACACATTGTTGGAAAGTATTACCCCAACGTATCGAAAGAACCAACCTGACACTTCGCTCTCGTCTAAAAAGGTTAAACAGAAAAACAATCGGGTATTCCAAATCTGAAGAAATGCACGACAAAGTGATAGGCGCGTTCATTGAAACAGAATACTATTTTCTTCAAGTGATCTAACTATTGGAGTCATGACCATATTCTAAATCAAAGAGCAAAATACCACAGGTTCTATCTTATGTCTTTGAAAAGGCATTGCTAATGTTCTTGTGAGTCAAACAAAAATGATGAGACGCGCCCAAGAGCATTATTAACTCTCTTCAATACTGCCTGCTTACATAATCAATCGCACTTAATACTATAAACAGTGACAGAAAAACTTTATTTGAACACATTACACATAATGTATTTTTATAGGAAATAAGAAAGAATAACCTGAACCTGCATTTAGAGAAAATCCCTGACAAAATACTTTCTTTTTAAAAATCAGCTAAAATGACTAACAAAATTGGTGAATGCTTTTAAGTCAAAAACAATTGTCAGTAAAAACAAAAAACTATCAAGCAGTTAATGAATTTTGGAATGCTACATTGTCAAACCAAATGAATATATAATACTGCAAAACTAATGATGATTTATAGATAAAGCGGATATAATGTGATAATTTTTAAATTATTAGAAAAACGCAGCGTATATATTTTCATATCTTTAATATATAAATGTTCACTAGACATAGCATATATTAATTTTGTGAATCCTTTATATGGATACTCAGGATTTAATAAGGATATAGATATATTTCAGTATATTATAGGTTGGTTATTGTTTGTTTTTTTATTAATGCTATCTCCACATACAATAAAAAAACCGTCTGACTATTTTATTTCTCAAGCTATATTTTCGTTACTAACACCACTAATTGTTCTATATGGAATGGATTCTATCTTAATAATTAAACCAGTTTTTTACTCAATTTTATCCATTCTATTTATAAAATTATTGACAACTCTGTCTATAAAACCACCGAAAATTCCAATAATAAGAAATGGAGAATATATATTCTACATTGTTTCATTTATAATGGTTTTATATCTTGTACTTTGGTATATATCTTCTGGCGCAATAAAAAATATAAATTTTGATCCAAGACAAGTATACGATTTTAGAGAAACAAATAGTAAATTAACTGATATCGGTATATTGGCATATGTTAACGAATGGGTTTACAATGTATTTTCCTTATCTCTTTTAGGATATGCCTTATGGAAGAAGAAATATCTTTTATTTACATTCATATTTATATGTCAAATATTTTTCTACAGTATATCTGCACATAAATCTGTACTATTTACTCCATTATTCATAATCGGTATATATTTTTATTTCCGCCATACACGAGCCCTTTCTACTATTCCAATATTTTTCAGTAGTGCAATAATTATAAGCTTGATGCTATATAATATAGTCGGTGAAATAAGCATTCCCTCTATGGTTATTCGTAGAGTATTTTTTGTTCCAGCTCAACTAACTTATATTTATTTCGATTTTTTTAATCAACATGATTATGAAATGTGGGGGAACTCAATATTAAAACACATCAAACCTAGTATATATACGGAAGGCGTCCCTAAAGCAATTGGAGTATACATTGGAAGTGAAATTTACGCTAACAATGGATATATTAGTAGTGGTTTTGCTCAAGCAGGAGGAATAGGGATATTATTATATTCTTTAATATTAGGCATTTACTTAAAATGGTTAGATATATGGTCTAATAAAATACCGGAATTATGGTTAGCCATAATTTTAGTTGTAACTCCTCTAAGAAGTTTACTAATTTCATCTGATTTATTTACCGTAATGCTCACGCATGGACTAATAATAGCTACTTTTATGTTAATTTTGCTTAGAAAGAATTAAAAAATTTATGAAAAAAATTGTTCACCTAACTTCAGTACACCATCGATATGATACACGAATTTTCTTAAAAGAATGCACTTCACTTAGTAAAGCAGGATATCATGTTTCTCTTATTGTTTCAGATGGAAAAAAAGATGAGGTTATTAATAAAGTAAATATAATTGATGTAGGATTATTTCATCGAAGAATAAATAGAATGTTGCGAGCAACGAAGGAAATATATAAAAAATCTTTAAAGTTAGATGCAGATATTTACCATTTGCACGACCCAGAATTAATTCCAATCGGTCTCAAATTAATCAAAAAAAATAAAGTAGTCGTTTTTGATGCCCACGAAGACTTACCTAAACAATTATTAAGCAAACCTTATTTAAATAAATTTTTTCTGAAAATTTTATCGAAAACTTTTTACCTATATGAAAAATGGGCTATGCCAAAGTTTAGCGGCATTATAACTGCAACACCAATTATTCGTGATAAGTTTTTATCAATAAATCACAATACTATAGATATTAATAATTATCCAATAATAGGAGAATTACATTCCAAAGAAAGCAATTGGTCGAATAAAGAAAAACAAATATGTTATCTCGGGGCAATTAGTAATATCAGGGGTATTAAAGAAATAGTAGAGGCAATGCAATATATATCTACTGATACTAAACTAAAATTAGCAGGCTATTTTTCAGAGAAAGAAACTGAAAAATCTGTAAAAAATTTAGAGGGATGGAATAAAATAGAAAATTTAGGATTTCTTAATCGAGAAGAATCTAAAGATTTGCTTAAATATTCCACTGCAGGATTAGTTCTATTTCATCCTCTACCAAATCATGTTGATGCCCAACCCAACAAAATGTTTGAATATATGAGCGCGGGCATTCCCGTAATCGCATCCAACTTTCCACTTTGGAAACAAATTATAGAAAAAAACAACTGTGGGTTATGTGTTGATCCACTGGATTCTCAAGAAATCGCAAAAGCAATTGATTACATTATAAACAACAAAGAAATAGCAGAAAAAATGGGAAATAACGGCATAGAATCAGTTCGGACAATCTTTAATTGGGATAAAGAAAGTTGTAAATTAATGGATTTTTATAAACGGGTTTTATCATGAAAAAAATAATTACTATTATAGGTGCAAGGCCTCAATTCATTAAAGCAAGCGTTGTTTCAGATGCTCTAAAAAAGAATAAAAAAATTCAAGAAATAATTATTCATACAGGTCAACATTTTGATTCTAATATGTCTGACATATTCTTTAATGAATTAACCATTCCTATGCCTGATTATACTCTTAATATTCATAGTAGCTCTCATGGAGAAATGACTGCTAATATGCTTATTGAGATTGAAAAAATTCTTATTTTAGAAAAACCTAAAGCAGTCATAGTATATGGCGATACTAATTCCACTTTAGCTGGGGCACTAGCCGCCTCTAAATTACATATTCCAATAATACATATAGAAGCAGGTCTGCGTAGTTTTAATATGGGAATGCCTGAAGAAATAAATAGAATCCTAACAGACAATGTTAGTTCAATTTTATTTTGCCCTACAGAAACTGCAGTAAATAATTTACAAAAAGAAGGTTTCAGCTCAAGGCAAGTTAAGATAATAAATGTTGGTGATGTAATGGAAGACTCTGCTTTATATTTTAGCCAGCTAGCAAAAAAACCAAGCGAATTTAAAAGCATGAAAAATTTCATATTAGCTACTCTACATCGTGCTGAAAATACAGATAATAAAAATCGTTTGTCGGAAATAGTAAACGCATTAAATCATATACATAAAAACATTTATCCTGTTGTGCTTCCCTTGCACCCAAGAACCAATAAGATGCTAAAACAGCATAAATTACATCTTGATGTCCACTTAATAGAACCTGTTGGATATTTACAGATGCTATGGTTACTTCAAAATACAAATTTAGTTATTACAGATAGCGGAGGACTGCAAAAAGAAGCTTTTTTCTTCAAGAAACCTTGTGTCACAGTAAGAGACCAAACTGAATGGATAGAACTGATTGAATTAGGTGTAAATACACTATCGGATACAAAATCTGAAAATATAATAAAAGCAGTCAAAGGGTTTATCAATACTGATATACGCTATATTAATTCTATCTATGGTGGTGGAACAGCAGCTAAAAAAATAGCTAATGAAATAGAAAAATTATTATAAGAATCTCTTTATCTTAAATCAAAGAAATTAACAAACATGAAAGATTTAATTTCCATAATAATGCCCACATGTAATTCAATAAAATATGTCGAACATAGTATTAATTCAGTTTTAGGGCAAACATACCCTAATTGGGAATTGTTAATTACAGATGATTGCTCAACTGATAATACATTTGATTTTATTTCTAAATATGCTTCTATTGAATCCAGAATTAAAATTTTTAGAAATGAAAAAAACTTAGGTGCGGCTGCGACAAGAAACAATAGTATAAAATATGCAAGAGGAAGATTTATTGCTTTTTTAGATAGTGATGATCTGTGGCATCCTAATAAATTAGAAAACCAGATCTCATTTATGATTAAGAAAAAATGTGCTCTTTCTTATAGCTATTATCAAAAAATAGATGAAAACGGAAATTTAAAAGGAATAATAACTTCCCCCAATGCCACTAACAGCAAAAAGTTGTTATTCACAAATGTTATTGGATGTCTAACAGCTATTTATGATACTGAAAAAGTAGGGAAATTATATATGCCATTGATTAAAAGAAGACAAGATATGGCTCTTTGGTTAAAGATAATGGATATTTCAGGAAATGCATATGCCATCCCTGAAGTTCTAGCTTATTATAGAGTTTCAAAAAAAAGCTTATCAGGAAATAAATATAAAGCCGCCATGTCCCAATGGGATTTATATAGAAATACATTGAGATTAGGTTTTGTTAAATCATCCATTTATTTTGCTTCGTATGCTTTTTTTGGTTTAATCAAGAAAATTAAATAGAGAATTTTAAATAATGAATATCACAATAGTAGGCACGGGATACGTAGGTTTATCCAATGGAGTTCTTTTATCCCAAAACAATAAAGTGACTGCTTTAGATATTAATGAAGAAAAAGTAAAACTTATAAATAATAAGATGCCTCCAATTTACGACACAGAAATAGAACATTATATAAAAGGAAAAAAATTAAATCTCACTGCAACACTTGACAAAAAATTTGCATATAAAAATGCCGATTTTGTGATCATTGCAACACCTACAGATTACGATCCTAAGACTAATTATTTTGATACAAAATCAGTTGAATCTGTTATCGAAGATATTCTATTTTATAATTCTAAAGCTGTAATAATAATTAAGTCAACAATTCCTGTTGGTTTTACTAAACAGGTGAAAGAAAAATATAATACTAATAATATTATTTTCTCTCCAGAATTTCTTAGAGAAGGGAAAGCACTGCATGATAATTTATATCCATCAAGAATTGTTATTGGAGAAAAATCCGAAAGGGCAAAAATATTTGCAGACCTCCTTATCGAAGGAGCAATAAAAAAAGACGTTCCCGTTCTTTTTACTAATTCAACTGAGGCAGAGGCTATAAAATTATTTTCAAACACATATTTAGCTATGCGTGTAGCATATTTTAATGAACTTGATAGTTATACAGAAATACATGGATTGAATACACAACAAATAATAGAAGGTGTTTGTCTAGACCCAAGAGTTGGCAACCACTATAACAATCCATCATTTGGATATGGCGGTTATTGCTTACCGAAAGATACTAAACAATTACTTGCTAACTACCAAAATATCCCAAATAATATTATCAAAGCAATTGTAGATGCTAATCGTACCAGAAAAGATTTTATTGCAGATTCAATAATCAACAAAAATCCTAAAATTGTGGGCGTTTACCGACTAATTATGAAAACAGGCTCTGATAATTTTAGGTCATCCTCAATTCAAGGTATTATGAAAAGAATTAAAGCAAAAGGAATTGAAGTGGTTATTTTCGAACCAGAAATGACTGAAGATTACTTTTTTAATTCAAGAGTTATTAGGGACTTAACATATTTTAAATCCATATCAGATATAATTATATCTAACCGCATGTCTGAATCACTCAACGATGTAAGGGAAAAAATCTATACTCGAGATTTATTTGGTAAAGACTGATAATTTTATTGTATAGATAAAAATCAATTGCCTATACAATCCAAAGGCTATACAGTAACTTATTCATACACATTCAAATTTCAAAAAAGAGTATTTAGACCATGTCCCATAAAAAATTAAGAATACCTATGCCCTCATGATAGAATCAATCGATTATTCTTAATTATACTCCCCAACTGGGATACCATGCTAAACATCGTCCTATTCGAACCAGAAATTCCGCCTAACACAGGCAATATCATTCGTCTTTGCGCTAACACAGGCTGTCAGCTTCATCTTATTCAACCTTTGGGTTTCACATGGGATGATAAACGCCTGCGTCGCGCGGGGCTGGATTACCACGAGTTCGCCAATATCAAGCAGCATCACGATTACAACGCATTCTTGGAAAGTGAAGGGCTCAGTTCTGTCAATTCACAATCCCCTTCTGGGGCACGCCTGTTTGCTTTAACCACAAAAGGCACTCCGGCGCACAGTAATGTGAGTTATCGCGATGGTGATTACTTGATGTTTGGGCCGGAGACTCGTGGGTTACCGCCTTATGTGTTAGACAATATGCCGCCTGAACAGAAGATCAGGATTCCTATGCTGGCGGATAGCCGCAGTATGAATCTTTCTAATACTGTAGCGGTGGTGGTGTTTGAAGCATGGCGGCAACTGGGTTATCCGGGGGCGTTATTGCGGGATTAAGATTAACAGGATATTCAGCGCCTAATCCGTGCTGAATATCCTATCTATTGATGCTCGTAAGAAAAGGACAGAATTTCAAATCCCATCCCCATTCTCAAATCCATTATTGATGCCATTGAAATGCTGGTTCATATCCAGTGATGGCTTCTCGCTTTCCGGTTTACCGACAATCCTCGCCGGTACGCCTGCCACGGTGGTATGCGGTGGCACTGGCCTTAATACAACCGACCCTGCCCCAATTTTTGCGCCACGGCCAATCTCGATATTACCGAGGATTTTGGCTCCCGCACCAATCATCACCCCTTCACGGACTTTCGGATGACGATCTCCCACTGTTTTGCCCGTTCCCCCCAGCGTGACGGATTGCAGGATGGAGACATCGTTTTCAACAATTGCCGTTTCACCAATTACAATGCCGGTTGCGTGGTCGAGCATAATGCCACAGCCAATCTTCGCGGCCGGATGGATATCGACACCAAACGAAACTGAGACTTGGTTTTGCAGGTAAATCGCCAGTGCCTTGCGATCTTGTTTCCACAACCAGTGTGCAATGCGGTAAGCCTGTAGTGCATGGAAGCCCTTAAGGTAGAGCAGTGGGGTCGAATATTTATCGACGGCCGGATCGCGCAGGCGAACCGCTTTGATGTCACAGGCTGCTGATTCAACCATCTTAGGATCACTGCGGTACGCATTTTCAACGACTTCCCTGACTTCAATAGGGGGCATAATCGGTGATGCCAGCTTATTTGCCAGCATATAGCTCAGGGCACTACCCAAATTTTTATGCTTGAGTAGTGTCGCGTGAAAAAAGCTGGCTAACATGGGTTCACAATCTGCCAGAGCCCTTGCTTCATTTTTTATATTTTCCCAGACTTCGTTCAGTTCTGATCGCGACATATCAGTGTTCCCATTTGATTTAAGAGTGAGAGCCTTCTCCCTCATCTCTGGTAGCTCTTCCCAATAATGCTTGGGCAGCCTCAATCACATTTTTATTGCAGTACAGTATCTGGTAGATCTGCTCTGTGATCGGCATTTCAACACCCGCTCGCTCTGCCAAAGCACGAACTTCTTTCGTATTGCGATAGCCTTCAACAACTTGCCCGATTTCGCTCTGCGCTTCATCAACACCGATGCCTTTCCCTAACATCATGCCAAAACGGCGGTTACGGGATTGGTTATCGGTACAGGTCAGGACTAAATCGCCTAATCCTGCCATGCCCATAAAGGTGGAAGGATCGGCACCCAACGCGCTCCCAAGGCGGCTCATTTCGGCCAGACCACGGGTGATCAATGCGGTGCGGGCATTCGCCCCGAATCCCATACCATCAGAGATCCCTGCGCCAATTGCAATAACATTTTTTATTGCTCCGCCGAGCTGTACGCCAATAAAATCCGGGTTTTTGTAGACCCGAAAACTTTTACCGCAATGGAAGAATTGTTGCAGCTCTTCACCAAATTCGGGCGTGGTGGCAGAAACGGCAATTGCGGTGGGTAAACCTGCTGCGAGTTCTTTGGCAAATGTCGGGCCAGAAACGACGGCCAGAGGAATTTCGTTACCTAATTGTTCACGGGCTACATCTTGCAATAAGCGCCCGGTTTCAGCTTCAAGCCCCTTGGTCGCCCAAACAATCCGGCTGTCAGGTTGTAAATGGGGTTTTATCTGCTGTAAGACATCACCGAAAACATGGCTGGGAACCACTATCAGGATATTGCGGCTGGCTGAAACCGCACGCTGCAAATCAGCTTCAAGCCGTAAGCTATCCGGAAAAGGCACATCCGGTAAAAATGCCTGATTACAACGCGCTTGTTGCAAGGCATTGATGTGCGCAGGGTTATGCCCCCAAAGCACCACTTTATGCCCATTGCGAGCCAGCGTAATGGCTAAGGCGGTGCCGTATGAACCGGCACCGATCACTGTCATAGAAGCAGTATTCATTACGCTTCCTGTTCAGCCTCATTAGGCTGGGGTTCAGCCTGCTGTTGCAGATAGTTCATGAACAGGGCATCAAAGTTAACGGGTGCCAAATTCAGTTGTGGGAAAGTACCACGACCGACCAGGCTGGTAATGCATTCACGGGCATATGGGAACAGAATGTTCGGGCAGTATGCGCCTAAGCAATGTGCCAACTGGGTTCCTTCGATGCCATCAATAGAGAAAATACCCGCCTGCTGAACTTCACACAAAAACGCCGTTTCTTCTCCCAGCATCGCGGTGACGGTAACGCGCAGGACAACTTCGTAAACGCCCTGAACCAATTCACTGGACGCTGTGTCCAGATCCAATTTGACTTCCGGCTGCCAATCCTGCTGGAAAACCTGCGGCGCTTTTGGTGCTTCGAAAGACACATCTTTCGTGTAAATACGCTGGATCTGGAAAGCCATTTCTGTGTTGTTTTGTTCTGACATAATGATGTTTACCTTTTTCAGATGTCCTTATGAAACTTTTCAATCATGCAAGCCTGCTTGCTCGCACCTCAGTTCGTTATTTCTTGCCGCGAGCTAATGGCAGGTTTTCACCCGACCAGCCGGCAACCCCTTCTTTCAGGGAATAGACCTGCTCAAAGCCCAAACGCACCAGATTCTCCGCCGGCGTTCTGGATTCCAGCCCGTTGGCGGAAACGACGATGACAGGTTGTTTTTTATGTTTCTCCAACTCACCTAAGTTATTGTCTTTAATCTCAGATGGCGTCAGGTTAACGGAACCAATGATATGCCCTTTGCGGAAATCGTCACGGGAGCGTAAATCCACGACGACAGCATTTTCCTTGTTAATGAAATGGATGGCCTGAGCACGGGTGATCTCTTTACTCTTGGAGAACACGCTTTTTACTGTCATCACGATGACAGCCACCAGCAGTGCAATCCAGGCAAGGCTCAGGATCGTGTTCCGGCTAATAAATTGCATGATTTCTTGCAGCATGGAGGGCAACAACTCCCGTTGGTTAATAACAAATATCTAAGGCAGAGAGTATACCTGTGTGTTGCCTCAATTACAGCCAATTAGCACCCATGCCGGGCATATTTGTGCCATTTTTGCGGAGAGTTTCGAGAAAAATTTAAAAATCCCCCACGAACAACTTGATTGTAATGCATCATTGAAATATTTCATTTATTAGTGATTTCTCGCTGCCCTATCCGGGCGCGGATGTTGTAATCACACTCTATTCTAGATATTATTTTTATATAATTGTTCATATTTGATCCATTATTTTTATTTTTAGCCTTTAATGGGTCTTATAAGGTCTATTATTTTATGTTTTGGAGGAGTGATGTCTTTTATTCATTTACTTTATTCACCATCTGAATTAGCTGCTAATATTGGTCAAAATGCCAAAAATCTTAGGTTATCCAAAAATTTATCCAGGAAAACGTTAGCTGAAAAGTCAGGGGTTTCTGAGTCCACGATCAAAAGATTTGAAACTAAAGGAACGATTACTTTAGAGGCAATGATTCTTTTAGCAACTCATTTAGATGCGTTAGGTTCGATGTCCAGTCTTTTTAAGGCTGAATATCTAAGTACATATGAAGAATTAAACAACGCCAAACGTCAAAGGGGGACCAGATGAACAAATTTAAACATATAGAGCATCTTGATGTTTTGTGCAGTGGTATAAAAGTTGGAATGCTTACCAAGATTCAAGGTAAAGGGATTTATTTCACTTATGATAATAATTGGTTAGCTTCAGGGTTTAATTTATCACCTCTGACTATGGCTTTTGATGAAAAGCCTCAACTAGCCAAAGATCCCCGGCTTTTTGAGGGATTACACGGACCTTTTGCAGACTCATTACCTGATGGTTGGGGAATGTTGCTGATGGATAGGTTTTTTGACAGTAAATTTGGCAATGGGGCGTGCCACGCTATGACTGCATTGGACCGTCTGGCATATATAGGTGACCGTGGCATGGGGTCTCTTGAATATCATCCTAAAACTGAAAAAACAGAGGCTATGGAGTATCTTGAGTTCTCAGAATTATTTGAAGAATCTATAAAAGTTCAGCAAGGTGAGACTTCGAATGTTTTATCTAAATTACGTTTAGCGGGAGGCTCACCTGGCGGAGCTAGACCAAAAGCAGTGGTTGCATTGTCACCTGATGGGCGCCATGCAACCACTGCTTTTGGCTCGATACCTGAAGGCTATGAACATTGGATTGTAAAATTTAGATCTTTAAATGAAGCTGTTGAAACAGGAGCTATAGAATTTGTCTATTCTGAAATGGCCAGAACTGCTGGTGTTCATATGGCAGAGTCTGCCTTGCTTCATGTTGATATGCCTGACGGAACAAAAGAATACTTTTTTGCCACTAAGAGATTTGATAGACAACAGAATAGAAAAATTCACATGATAACTGTTTCTGCACTTATGTATGCTAACTTCAGATTCCCATCGATGGACTATCCTACCTTATTAAAACTAACTAACGTATTAACGAAAAATGCAAAAGAAGTAGAGAAGATGGCTAGATTAATGATTTTTAATGCGTTATCACATAATTATGATGATCACACAAAGAACTTTGCATTTCTTCATAATGAAGAAAAAGAATGGGTATTATCACCAGCTTATGATTTAACTTTTTCAAACGCATTAGGGGAACATACGACAGGATTTGGCGGTAATAATACAGGAAGAGCAACAAGAAAACGTATTAAAGAAATTTGTTCTGAATATAAGTACCTCAAAGCAGATGATTATATAGACCAAACACTAGAGTCGTTATCCAATTGGGAAAATGAATTTAAAAGATTAAAAATCCCTTATGATGCAGGTAAAGGGATTTTTAACACCCTTGAGCGGGATCATGATTTTTTTGAAAAATGAAGGATTAATTATGACCAAAGCACGTTTACATGATGATGCAATGGTGCAGCTTCTCCGTGAAGATCCTGAGTTTGCACGGCATTATCTGCATCAGGCGTTGATTGATATGGATGAAGAAGGCGGACAGGAAGCATTTCTTATGGCAGTGCGCCATGTTGTAGAAGCAAGCGGTTACGGCGGATTTTTCTAAATTTACTAAAATTTATATTAATGATAAAAAACAGGCTGTTCTCTGGTCAGGGACCATTCCTCATGGAATAATCAGGCGCTATGTCGCAGCAGGGTACTGAATAAGATGGCTGAAAATAAGGATCTAACAAGCCGTAACCATCGGCAGGAACAATATAAGAAGCAAAATAAAATCAGAGCGTTATCTCTCTTTGCTTTGTTGTTCACCTTTTTCAGCTTCAGTACAAATACTTTCGCCAATCAGATTTCAGACAATAAAAATCAGCTTAAAGATATTCAGCAGGATATTGCTGAGAAAGAGAAAAGTGTCAAACAGCAACAAAAGCAACGTACTGATCTGGTTAACCAATTAAAAGAACAAGAAAGTACCATCTCAGAAGTGGGGCGTTCGCTGCACACGACACAGACTCGTCTGAATAAACTGGAAAACGAAGTTTCATCGCTGAATGCCAATATCAAGCACCTGCAAACCCAACAAAAGCAGCAACGTCAATTACTTGCCAACCAATTGGATGCGGCATTCCGGCAAGGAAATCACCAAGGCTTAGAGTTATTGCTCAACGGGCAGGAAAATCAGCGCAAAGAACGTATTCTCGCCTATTACAGTTATTTGAATCAGGCGCGTCAGGAAACTATCGCCAAGTTGCAAAAAACAACCGAAGAACTTAACCAGCAAAAAAAACTGCAACTGGAAAAACAGAGCGAACAGAAAGAGATACTGACCAGCCAAAAACAGCAAAAACAAAAGATGGAAATTGCCCGCACCGCGCGGCAAAAAACATTAACGACACTTGAGTCTTCATTGCAGAAAGTTCAACAAAGCCTTACAGAGCTTCGGCAAAATGAAGCCCGGTTGAGGAATAAGATTGAAAAAGCCGAACGGGAAGCGAAAGCCCGCGCTGAACGTGAAGCCCGTGAAGCGGCTCGCGTTCGTGCCCAAGTTGCCGCTAAGCAGAAACAAGCGCAACAAAAAGGTGCCCGCTATAAACCCACGGAAGAAGAGCGTGCGCTAATGGCGCGGACGGGTGGCCTTGGGCGCCCTGCGGGGCAAGCGATATGGCCGGTACGCGGTCGTGTCATCCATAACTTTGGCGAGGCAATACAAGGTGAGTTGCGCTGGAAAGGGGTGGTTATCTCCGCCGCAGAAGGGACAGAAGTCAGGGCAATCTCGGATGGGCGTGTATTACTGGCAGACTGGCTGCAAGGCTATGGCTTGGTGGTCGTACTTGAACACGGTAAAGGAGATATGAGCATTTACGGTTACAACCAGAGCACACTGGTGAAAGTTGGGCAACAAGTTAGGGCAGGCCAGCCAATCGCGCTGGTTGGCAGCAGCGGCGGGCAACAACAGCCTTCACTGTACTTTGAAATCCGCCGTCAGGGCCGGGCGGTTAACCCATTACCGTGGTTAGGAAAATAGGATGGCGAAGATATGGTCTCTGTTATGCTTCACATTATTACTGTTTACTTTTAATACGCAAGCGGCACGTTTAGCCATCGTCATTGATGATGTTGGCTATCGTGTTAATGAAGACAATAAGCTATTACAACTGCCGGTTGCGGTTTCGATCGCCATCCTGCCCAATTCCCCGTATGGCAGGAAAATAGCGGAAAAGGCTCATCAGCAGGGGCGGGAGATTTTAATCCACCTGCCAATGGCACCATTAAGCCAGCAACCGCTGGAGAAAAATACCCTCCATCCGGCCATGAACAGGGAAGAAATTGCCCGTATTATGCAGGATGCGATCCAGAAAGTGCCCCACGCGGTTGGGATGAATAATCACATGGGCAGCGCCATGACCTCTAACCTCAGGAGCATGGAAAAGGTCATGCAGGTGCTATCCCAGAGCCGACTCTATTTTCTGGACAGTGTGACAATCGGCAATACACAAGTGACCAAAGCCGCAATGGGAACGCCTGTCCCTGTGCTGCGCCGCAATGTTTTTTTAGACAATATTCAAACCGAAGCCGAAACACGGCATCAACTTAACCGTGCTATCACCCTCGCCCGCAGGCAAGGTTCTGCCGTCGCCATTGGGCACCCGCATCCCACCACGATGCGTGCCCTACAGCACGCACTTGCGAGATTACCCGATGATATTGAACTGGTCACACCCGGCATGTTGTTGAACGGTGATCAAACTGCGCGCAACGGCATCAAGCCCCGTGAAACAAAGCCTGTGCCGGAAACGCAATGGGAAGCGCTCAAGAGGGTAAAAAAGATATTATCTGACAATGCCCTGTTTAATACTTTAAACCGGTATATGCAGAAACTTTGGGGTAATCAAGCAGGCGCCCAAAACCCAAGGCGCACTGTATAACGTTTAATCCCAATTCAGGATAACTTTGCCCGATTGCCCTGATCGCATGACATCAAAGCCTTTCTGGTAATCATCAATCGGGAACTGGTGAGTAATAATCGGGGACAAATCCAGGCCAGACTGGATTAAGGCCGCCATCTTGTACCATGTCTCGAACATCTCACGCCCGTAGATGCCCTTGATAAAGAGTCCCTTAAAGATGACCTGATTCCAGTCTATCGCCATATCGGAGGGAGGGATGCCCAACAAAGCGATACGTCCGCCGTGATTCATCGTATCAAGCAAAGTACGGAAAGCCGGTGGCGCTCCTGACATCTCTAAACCGACATCAAAACCTTCCGTCATGCCCAGCTCGGCCATCACATCCGTCAATTTTTCTTTGCTGACATTCACCGCACGGGTCACGCCCATTTTGCGAGCCAGTTCAAGCCGATATTCATTCACATCGGTAATCACGACATGACGGGCGCCGACATGCTTACACACCGCTGCCGCCATAATCCCGATAGGGCCAGCGCCGGATACCAGTACATCTTCGCCCACCAAATCAAAAGAGAGCGCGGTATGTACCGCGTTGCCGAAGGGATCAAAAATCGCGGCCAGCTCATCGGGAATATTGTCGGGAATTTTAAACGCATTAAAGGCGGGAATAACCAGATATTCAGCAAAAGCGCCTTCACGGTTCACACCAACGCCTGTGGTATTGCGGCATAAATGGGTACGCCCACCACGGCAGTTACGACAGTGACCACAAGTGATATGGCCTTCGCCGGATACACGATCACCTACCTTGAACCCTTTTACCTCCTGCCCCATGGCAACGACTTCACCCACATATTCGTGCCCGACGACCATCGGAACCGGGATGGTTTTTTGCGACCAATCATCCCAGTTATAAATGTGAACATCCGTCCCACAAATGGCCGTCTTACGGATTTTAATCATCACATCGTTGTGCCCAAGTTCTGGTGCGGGCACCTCGGTCATCCAGATACCTTCCTCTGGCTTTAATTTAGATAATGCTTTCATAATGATACCTTAAGCAATGACATTCAGTTGCTTGCCAATGCGTGTAAATGCCGCCACCACATGTTCAATCTGCTCTTCAGTATGCGCGGCAGAAATCTGGGTTCGGATACGCGCCTGGCCTTTAGGCACAACCGGGTAGAAGAACCCAATCACATAAATACCGTCTTTCAAGAGTTCTGCGGCGAATGCCTGTGCCAGTTTCGCATCTCCCAACATCACCGGGATAATGGCATGATCCGCCCCTGCCAGCGTGAAACCTGCCGCTGTCATTTTCTCACGGAACAAATTCGCATTTTTCCAGAGACGCTCACGCAGATCATCGCCATTTTTCAGCATATCCAGCACCTTGATTGATGCCGCGACAATGGCAGGAGCCAGCGAGTTGGAGAACAGGTATGGGCGTGAACGCTGGCGCAACCACTCAACCACTTCTTTGCGCGCCGCAATATAACCCCCCGATGCGCCACCCAGCGCCTTACCCAGCGTACCGGTGATGATGTCAACACGCCCCATCACATCACAATATTCATGGGTGCCGCGACCCTGCTGACCCACAAAACCCACCGCATGGGAATCATCCACCATGACCAGCGCACCAAATTCATCCGCCAAATCACAGATGGATTTCAGGTCGGCAATAACGCCATCCATGGAAAATACCCCGTCCGTTGCGATCAGGATATTTTGCGCACCTTCGGCTTTTGCCTGTTCCAAACGGGTCTTTAATTCTTGCATATCGTTATTGGCATAGCGGTAACGTTTCGCCTTGCATAAACGGATACCATCAATAATGGAGGCATGGTTCAGGGCATCAGAGATAATGGCATCTTCTGGCCCAAACAGGGTTTCAAACAGACCGCCGTTTGCATCAAAGCACGAGGAGTACAGAATGGCGTCTTCCATCCCCAAAAATTCAGCGATCTTATTTTCTAATTCTTTATGGGCATCTTGCGTCCCACAGATAAAGCGAACGGATGCCATCCCAAAACCGTGGCTATCCATGCCGGCTTTTGCCGCCGCGATCAGGTCGGGATGATTCGCCAAACCTAAATAGTTATTGGCACAAAAATTAACAACCTGATTACCCTCAGCAACCGCAATATTGGCATTTTGGGCAGAAGTGATAATACGCTCATTTTTGAACAACCCTTCAGAACGGGTTTGCTCCAACTGTTCATTAATTTTCTGATAAAACGATGCTGACATTTTGCTCTCCTGATTCCCTAACTAAGTGAAAGGCTGATGCATTTTACTGACAGATTCGGCCAGTGACGACACGACCAGAAAGATAATATCAACTTTGTAAAGCGGATCACGGCTTAGAGACTGACATGCGGCAAGGTTTCACGATATTCTCCTGTTTAAGCTGCTGTCGTCAGTAGGGTTAAATGCTATTATACGCTGCAAAGATCGACCCAATAGATGAAATGAACTGACTATTTAGAGGTGAGCCAAATGATTATTGTCACGGGTGGCGCAGGGTTTATTGGCAGCAATATTGTCAAGGCACTGAATGACGAAGGCTATAAGGATATTCTGGTTGTTGATAACCTGAAAGACGGCACAAAGTTTGTCAATTTGGTTGATTTGGACATCACCGATTACATGGATAAGGAAGATTTCATTGCCAGCATCGTTGCGGGTGATGATTTGAGTGATATTGATGCCATTTTCCATGAAGGTGCTTGCTCATCCACCACCGAATGGGATGGTAAGTATATGATGGACAATAATTATCAGTACTCCAAAGATATCCTGCATTATTGCCTTGAACGTCAAATTCCGTTCCTGTATGCCTCTTCTGCTGCGACTTACGGTGGCCGCAGTGACAATTTCATTGAAGAGCGTCAGTATGAAAAACCGCTCAATGTTTATGGCTACTCCAAGTTCCTGTTTGACCAGTATGTGCGCGATATTTTGCCTCACGCGGACTCTCAAGTTTGTGGCTTCCGTTATTTCAATGTCTACGGGCCGCGCGAAGGGCATAAAGGCAGCATGGCCAGTGTTGCCTACCATTTGAACAATCAGATCCATCAGGGACAGAATCCGAAGTTATTTGCCGGCAGCGAAAATTTCTGCCGCGATTTTATCTATGTCGGTGATGTTGCCGCCGTTAATCTGTGGTTCTGGAAAAATGGCGTTTCCGGCATTTTTAACTGCGGAACCGGCCGCGCTGAATCTTTTCAGGCGGTGGCAGACGCGGTGATGACATTCCATCAAGCAACATCCCCGGTGGTGGAATACATCGATTTTCCGGAAAAATTAAAAGGCCGTTACCAGAGTTTCACGCAAGCCGATCTGACCAAACTGCGAGCTGCGGGTTATAAAGAACCGTTCAAGACGGTCGCCGAAGGTGTCGCTGAATATATGCAATGGCTCAATCAGGATAATTAATCGACGTCTATGAAGATATTGGTGATCGGCCCATCATGGGTGGGCGACATGATGATGTCACAAAGCCTCTACCGTACTTTGAAGGCTTTGTACCCCGATGCAGAAATTGATGTGATGGCACCGGCATGGTGCCGCCCATTATTGGCAAAGATGCCGGAAGTGAATCAGGCGGTAGCCATGCCGCTGGGTCATGGAGCCCTTGCTTTGGGTGAGCGCCGCCGCCTTGGTCACGCATTGCGGGAAAACAGATACGATCGAGCCTATATCTTGCCCAACTCATTCAAATCTGCACTGGTTCCTTTCTTCGCCAATATCCCGCTGCGTACAGGCTGGCGCGGTGAAATGCGTTACGGGTTACTGAATGACCTCCGGGTCCTGAATAAGCCTGCTTTTCCACTGATGGTTCAACGTTATGCCGCCCTCGCCTATGAAGGGAAAAACCTGCGTAGTGCTGATGATCTTCCACAACCTTTGTTATGGCCGCAATTAAGTGTCGATGACGAAGATATTGCGGAATCGACCTCAGCCTTTAATATTGCGGATCACCGCCCGATGATTGGTTTCTGCCCCGGTGCCGAATTCGGCCCCGCCAAACGCTGGCCACATTATCACTATGCTGCCCTCGCCGAGCAGTTAATCAGCCAAAAAGGCTATCAAATTTTGCTGTTTGGCTCCGCCAAAGATCATCAAGCGGGTGAAGATATTCGGGCACTTTTAAGCGATGATGCCCGCGAAGATTGCCTTAATTTGGCCGGGAAAACGTCACTTGAGCAAGCCGTCAATCTGATTGCGGCCTGCGATTCTGTCGTCACCAACGATTCAGGTTTGATGCATGTGGCAGCCGCCTTAAACCGTCCTTTAGTCGCACTATATGGCCCCAGTAGCCCGGATTTTACGCCTCCTCTCTCAAATAAAGCGGAAGTGATCCGCCTGATTACTGGCTATCATAAAATCCGCAAAGGTGACCGTGACGGTGGCTATCACCAAAGTCTGATTGATATTCAACCTGAAACGGTTTTAGCTTCATTAGAGAAACTGCTACAGGCGGAGAGCCAAAAGTAATGCGTGTTTTATTGGTAAAAACCTCTTCCATGGGAGATGTGTTACATACTCTGCCGGCATTAACCGATGCGAAACAGCATGTTCCTGATATCCAATTTGATTGGGTGGTGGAAGAAGGATTTGCGCAAATTCCAACCTGGCACAATGCGGTCGAAAATGTGATCCCTGTGGCGATCCGCCGCTGGCGAAAAAATTGGTTCAGGAAAGATATTCGTGAAGAACGAGCCCAATTCAGGCAACAACTGCAACAACACCAATATGACGCCATCATTGACGCCCAAGGCCTGTTAAAAAGCGCTTTTTTGGTCACTCGCTTGGCCTCTGGTTCAAAGCATGGTTACGACAGAAAAAGCATCCGTGAACCCATCGCCAGCGTCTTCTACGACCATTGCCATTCTGTCAGCAAACAACAACATGCGGTTGAACGCATCCGGGATTTATTTGCCGATAGTTTGGGCTATAAAAAACCGTCAGGACACGGTGATTATGCTATAGCCCGCCATTTTTTGCGTAAGGAAAACTGTTACCAGCGCCCCTATCTGGTTTTTCTCCATGCAACCACGCGCGATGAAAAACATTGGCCTGAAGACCATTGGCGACAACTTATCGCAGATATCGCACCCACCGGGGTGCGTATCAAACTGCCTTGGGGTACAGAGCACGAACACCAGCGGGCACTCAGGCTGGCTGAGGGTTTTTCTCACGTTGATGTGCTGCCGAAACTGACATTGGCTGAAATCGCACACGTTCTGGCGGGAGCCAAAGCAGTGGTTTCGGTTGATACAGGATTAAGCCATCTTACGGCAGCCCTTGATCGACCCAACATTACGCTATTTGGGCCGACCGATCCGGGTTTAATTGGCGGGTATGGGAAAGAGCAACATCCCCTGAAATCGGTGGATAATACAATGGGAGGTATTATACCGTCGGAGGTTATGTTGCTCTTGCCGGAGGTTTTAGCACTTTCAAGATAAAGTAGATTTAGATATTATGCAGATATATATATTCAATCTCCATTATTTGTTTTCTTTAGCAAAAGCCTTAATCGGGTTTTGGACACTTAGTTCCTCCTCCTAAAATTATTTACTTCCATAATTGATTACAATTTTAGGAAACAGTTTAAAGCAAAAAGCCACCTTTTATTCAGGTAGCTTTTTGTATTCAAAAAGAGCAAAGATAATGTCTAAACACTACCTTTAGAACTTGAGCTTCTTACTTCATCTTTAATAATCTGGTGAATTTTAGAAACAAAATTATCATTATTATGGTAACTTTTAATATAATTAACAGCCTGCTTCGCAAGATTATTTCTTCTTACTTCATCCTGCATTAATTCATAAATCGCCGAGACAAATAAGTCAACTTTATCAAATCCATCACCTAAAACATCACCCACATGAATTCCAAATTTTGACGTTAAGCTATCAGGATTACGATTACTAACAAGTAAAGTACCAAATGATAATGCTTCAAGAAAAGAAACTGGTAAAGCTTCATGAATTGAAGTATTAACTAAAATTTTTGCATCACGTAAAAATGCATCTTTCTGCTCTCCCTCAATATGACCAGTAAAATGTAAATTGTTAATATTTTGATAATTTTTCATTATTTCATGATTTTTATCATCTTCTCTATATATTTTACCTAAAACATAAAAATCATATTCAGGCATTTTTTTTGCAATTTCACAAAATAACCAGCCACGTTTTACGGATGCAATTCGTCCTAAGAATATAATCATGTTCTTCTTATTATGGGTAGTTACATCAAATTCCTCATCAATGTCGATAGGATTTGGAACAAATTCAATCTCAACATCTGAATCTAATTTATACAGATCTTTTGCTTTGTCATTCAAACAATATGCCTGAGATATAAATTTAACTCTATCTTGTTTATACCAAGAGTTAACCAAATCGTATATTTTTTGATTATAATAAGACGTTTCGGGAAAAAGTTTTACAGTAAAAATTTCGTCCCATTCATACATTGGACGAGGATCTTGAATCCATAATATTAGTCTCTTATCTTTATTTGGTTCATTTTCTAAAATATGATCATAGGTTAACTCAACGCTAAAATAAATGTCATAATTTTTATTTTTTAGCCATTGACGTGCAAACCATTTTCTACGTGGCAACCTATAAAGAGTGACATCATCTGCTTTATATTCCTCTGCAAAGAAATGACTTTTCCCTTTTCCTAACAATATTTCAATTTCAATTTCTTTATTTGGCACATATTTTGCTATGTAATTACGTGCTAAATAACCATATCCTCCGAATCTAGTATTTACAGCACCAAAAAATTCGTCAACAATCAATCCTACTTTAATTTTACTTTTATCAACTATATTCATTAAAAAACCTCTCTATCTTTATATTCTTTGACTAATCCGAGAAAAAGAGATCATTGATCCCTCTGAACTAAAAATATACTCCATAACATAAGAGAATAATATTATCTTGTCGATAGAAGTATATGATGGAGTTATCGTGAACATAAACATTTCTTACCTGACAGTCTAGTCTATAAGGAGTATCTTATCTAGATAACAATGGTTAATAAACAAAATGGTTACATTAGCACATTCCTATTATTAATTTAGCTCAACATTTTATTTATAAAATAATTAAATAATAATAGATATTTAATCTCTTGTCCAACAATTGATAATACAAATTTTTTGATGACAACAATTAACCATTACCTGTAAAAACGTAATGAGAGAAATTTTATAATATCAATACAGTTATATCATTTGATGAATATGTAAACAATCAAGATTTGATATCTAATAAACTGCACCAATAAGTCGTTCTACTACACATAGGCTATGCTTCTTCGTTGAAAAAAGATTTCTCAAATTAACCTACTGTCTTTAAAATTTACTTTTTATTCCCTGTTATGCAAAATAGTATTAATTTCAGATATTACCTTATCTGGAGATATAACATCCATAATATGCGAATGAATTTTATAGTTCAGTGGCATAACTGCACCTAATATTACCTTATGAAGCTCAGGATCTTGGTAAGGCCCAGTAGCATATGGAACAGCGGTCACAAATAGGCTAATTGTAGGTACCTTTAGAGCAATAGCTATGTGCATAGGTCCCGTATCACCAGTAACAAGTAAATCTAATTTATTTATTTTTTGCGTTAACTCTATTAGTGTTGTTTTTCCAATAAGTTGATCAATCCTGCTATGATATTTACTTGATAATAATTCCATGAATTCTTGTTGCAAATATATATCGTTAGGTGCCCCTATTAATACTATTCGTGCAGTATTATCACTATTTAAAATCTGAGATGCAACCCGAACAAAGTTTTTCACAGGCCAACAACGTTCAGATGAAGATGCTCCCATTTGAAAGCCAATATGTATATTGTTTTTCTTAATTGAATTAACTCTACGTGGAGTTCGCATTTCAATACAGGATTTTGATGTTGTTTCACATCCCAATGGTTTTATTAACTCAAGCTTCCGTTGAATTACATGTCCCCTAAATGAATCAACATAGTTAGTTAACCATTTTTCAATTAATTTATTTTCGTTATAATTATCTCTAAATACAAATTTAGCACCAGACATGATGGCGCTCAAATAATCATACGGATTATGTGAGTGCAGTATCACTGCAAGATCCGGCGTTCCTGATTTTTTTATTTCTTTTAATAAGTTGGGTATATGGTTTACTTTGTTATTCCATGTAATAATTTTATCCCAATCAGTACCATGTTCAAGATATGATTTAAAATTTTGATGACAAATTAACGTAATAAAAGCATCTTTAAATCTGTTCCTTATAGCATGTATTGCAGGTGTATTCATCAAGAAATCACCCAGAGCAGTAGTGGAATAAATGATTATATTTGAGAAGTTTTTCTCTTCTAAGTCATTAAATTCAACTCTTGATTGAGTGAAATCTAGCTTCTTTGTATAAACCTTTAAAAAAAGATCGACTAATTTGTGTTTAAAATACTTTTCCATTTAATGCCTTTTAGTTATAAGTTTTTATTATTGATTTATGAATTTCATCCGATAATACTCAGCCAACGTCATCCCTTTCACCAAAGGTTTTAAAAATTCAAACAACCCTTCCAAATCGCGATAAAGCTGTTCAATCTGTTCTTCACTCTTAAATGTTGGACTCCCTCCCGGCATAAATTCAGATGAATGTAACATAAACTCAACGTAATCACTGCCATTCGCTAAAGTTTGCTGAATAACTGTTTTCATCTGCGCCAAATTCCCACCTTTTGGTCGCAACCAGTTAACCGATGGAGAACGTTGTTTTCCTCTCAATCGATCATATTTCTGCTTAATAAAATTCATCATCGCAGAGTGCTTATATTGAATACTCATCGGGACTTGCAATAATGAAGAATCACCTTCTTTGGCAATATCCTGCAAATCCATAAAATAAGCATAAGCTGGAAAATGGCGATAATCTGTCCCACCATTTCCATTAGGATTGCCTTTGGTCAACTGCCAGTTAACTTTTGGAGTAACAGAGCAATCTACCTGATATCCATACTCAAGTAGCAACTGTGCATAATATTCGTTAAATGCCCAGCGTCCAGAACGATGGCTCAACATCTTAGTCTGCAGCTTATCTTCCAAAAGATTAGTCATCAAATCAATTTTGGCTTTAATCTGATCTCTGGGATATTCAATCAGATATGGCTTGTAACGCATATCATCATCAGTGAGAGGAACAATAGGGGGACTATTCCAGGCATGCAAATGCATCCCAATTTCACCCGTATTTCTGGCTATCACGTCTTGAGCGAATTCGATATAACCATCATCCATTGCCATCTCATAGTTAGTCAGCCAAACAGGTTTGAATCCGAAACGCTCACAGAGATGCTGAAATCTCGGCAAATACTGCGTGTTTTTTGTTGAGATCTGATCACTATTTTTCCACAGATCATCACCTTCTGTGTCGATCGTGATAATAAAAGCCGGTAATGACATTGATATGCACCAAAATGTGATAATAATAGTTGTTCTAATGGTACGCATAGCAAACAAAGAGCGCAATTAGAGAATCCTAATTATCAAACCAACGTAACTTTGGTTGGTGTCCTTAAAGATGTCACGCTATGATTTTTACATTAAGATCACCGCATGACATTGATATGCCACAGAACTCAACACATGACCCCAAAAAACAATAAAATCAAACGCATTCTGGTGATTAAATTACAGCATCATGGTGATATGTTACTGATCACACCAGTTATCAGTACGCTAACCCACCACTATCCAAATGCAGAAATTGATGTCCTCCTTTATCAGGAAACATCGCCTATGTTGGTAAATTCAACAAAAATTTCCCGAATTTTTTCCATAGACCGTAAGTGGAAGCAACTAGGCACAAAAGAAAAATTACGCCATGAGTGGGCACTCCTCAAAGCATTACGGCAGCAACATTATGATTTAGTTGTCAATCTTGCTGACCAATGGCGGAGTGCATTTATTACCCGTTTTACTGGAGCACCCAGACGTCTGGGGCTTGATTTCCCTAAACGACAAAATTGGAAATGGCGTTTTTGTCACACTGATGTCATACCAACCGATGATCATGACTCATTACATACCGTAGAGCAGAATCTTTCCATCCTAAAGCCATTGAAAATTAACCCGATTATCACAAAAGTCACCATGAATTATAGTGATAATGATTTACAATGGATAAAAGAAACACTTTCTGAGCATGAATTTCCAGAGAGATATGTTGTTATTCAACCGACCTCTCGATGGTTTTTTAAATGTTGGGATGAAAAGAAAATGGCAGAAGTGATTACTACCCTGCATAAAGATGGGCAGAGTATTATTATCACTTCTGGACCAGACCAAAAGGAATTGGAAATGGTAACCACCATCTTGTCATACTGCCCTGATGACAAAAAGAACATTCTTTCCCTCGCGGGCAAATTAACCTTACCCAAACTTGCCACTTTGATTGATCACGCTAAGTTATTTATTGGCGTAGATTCAGTACCCATGCATATGGCCGCAGCTCTGGAAACACCCTGTATTGCATTATTCGGTCCATCCAAACTGACATTTTGGCGGCCCTGGCAGGCTGTTGGTGAGGTGATTTGGGCGGGTGATTATGGCAATATCCCACACCCAGATGATATAAAAACCTATACAAACGAACGCTATTTAGACCTGATACCCACAGATGCCGTCATTTCAGCAGCAAGGAAATATATTTCATGAAACCATTACGTTTAGCCATTGTCCGTCAAAAGTATCGCCCAGATGGAGGTGCTGAACGTTTTATTTCCAGAGCGTTGGAAGCATTAGAGCACCAGCAACTTGAACTCAACGTCATTACACGGTCTTGGCAAGGTACAAGTAACCCCAATTGGCACATTCACCTATGCGATCCGTTTAAATATGGAAGAATAAGCCGCGAAAGGGGTTTTGCTCAATCAGCCCGGAAATTATGGCAAAAAGAGCAATTTGATTTAGTTCAAAGCCATGAACGCATTGCCGGCTGTGATATTTATCGGGCCGGCGATGGCGTTCATAAGCGCTGGTTACATCAACGTGCACGTATCTTGCCAACATGGAAAGCTCGATGGCTGTTAAACGATCGGTATCACCGCCATGTTATGCAGGCCGAAGCAGAAATGTATGCCGATCCCGCCTTAAAAAAGGTGATTTGTAATGCTGAGATGGTAAAAAAGGAAATCATCGAAGAATTTGGTGTCGCCGAAGATAAAATCACGGTGATATACAATTCGATTGATAACACAAAGTTTTTTCCTGCTGATGAGCAATCCCGTCTACAATTGAGACAACAATACCAAATCCCCGCAACCACAAAATGCTTGATTTATGTTGGTTCCGGCTTTGAGCGAAAAGGATTATCTGCGGCAATTAAAGCCATCGCGAAGACAGATTGCTATCTATTAGTTATCGGCAAAGACAAAGAACAGAAAAAATATCAGGCGCTGGCAAATACGTTAGGATGTCCTCATCGTATTCGTTTCATGGGGTTACAAAAAAATACCTTGCCCTTTTATCAACTGTCTGATGCTTTACTACTGCCGACGCTATATGATCCATTTCCCAATGTGATCCTTGAAGCGATGGCGTGCGGTTTGCCCGTCATTACCAGCACGACATGCGGGGGAGCAGAATTCATCACCGAAGGGATAAATGGTTTTATCTGTGACGCATTAGATATTGAAAATTTAAGGGATGCTGTGCATCACATTCCTGATAATATATTCGGAACAGAGATGTCTATTGCCGCCAGAAACCAAATAATCACTGCGACTCCTGAGAATTTATCTAAACAATTAATCGACCTTTATCGACGAGTTTTAACACAGTGAAAGAACACATTCTTTTTATCATCGATGGATTGCCCGGAGGAGGCGCTGAAAATGTGACTCTTCGTCTTGCAGATAGTTTGAGTAAAGCAAACTATCAAGTTTCATTACTTTCACTCAATACTCAATTGGATTACACCATTCCGGAAGATATTCATTACATTGCCAGTATAGATAATTACCAAGGTCCGCTGAGAAAACTCAATGAGATAAACCGCAGGGCTAAGGCGATGGATAAAGTTTTATTTCAGCTTTTCCAACAACAAGGCAAACCGGTACTGGTTATCTCTAATCTACATAAAACTGACCGTATTGTCGTTAAATCCAAAACTCTGGCAACCTGTAACGTATGGCATTGTATTCACGGTATTTTCTCCCAATCATACTTGAGCAACAAAAGTGGCTTTGCTTATTGGATAAAAAAAGAGAAGATAAAAAAAGTTTATAAAAATAAAAAGGTTATCTGCGTCTCCGACGCCGTTGGCAATGACCTGCTAAATCATATTGGGATACAACCTAGCCAGATAAAAACCATCTACAATCCCTTTGATTTTGAGAAAATAAAAGCACTGGCATCAGAAACTAACCCTTATCATGGATTAAATTACATTCTGCATGTCGGACGTTTACATCAAGTAAAACGCCAAGACCGATTAATCGACGCGTTTGCAAAGGCAAATCTACCATGCAAGCTAATCATGGTAGGGCAAGGTGCCAAAGAAACAGAAGAATCTCTTAAGGTAAAAATTCATGAGCATGGGTTAAATGACAAAGTCATTTTGGCGGGTTTCCACTCTAACCCCCATCCTATTATCAACGAGGCAAAAGCGGTTGTGATCAGTTCAGACAGTGAAGGGTTACCAACCGTATTAATCGAAGCATTGATTTGCCATACCCCTGTCGTCAGCACTGATTGCCCCGGTGGGGTGAGAGAGATAATGACAGGTCAATTGAAAAATTATTTATCTGAGCTCGACGCAGATGCTTTGGCAGAAAAAATACGACTGGTTTACGCTACGCCCCCACAAATCACAGATGAACTGTATAAGAAGTTTGAGGCAAGCAATATACAGAAGCAATATATTGAATTAATAGAAAAATAGCACACAGAATACCAAACTATGGTTCAAGGGACGCCGCATTTTACACACTTTCTTCTAGCCAATGTGGTACTATAACCGCAGTCTATGTCAGTGAATTTGATAGAATGTTGCTTCGCTTATATCAGGTACTCCTCTACCTTATCCAACCCATTATCTGGTTACGCCTGCTGCTGCGCAGTCGCAAATCACCGGCGTATCGCAAACGCTGGGGTGAGCGCTATGGCTTCTGCGCCCAAAAAGTCATCCCGGGGGGGATTTTACTGCATTCCGTTTCTGTTGGAGAGACATTGGCTGCCATTCCGCTGGTGCGGATTTTACGGCATCACTACCCTTTGTTGCCGATTACGATAACCACCATGACACCGACAGGGTCTGAAAGGGTGCTGTCTGCTCTGGGCAATGATGTTAACCATGTCTATCTTCCCTATGACCTGCCCGGTTCAATGAACCGTTTTCTTGATCACGTCAATCCCAAGTTAGTGATCATTATGGAAACCGAACTGTGGCCTAATCTGATCACAGCGCTACACCAACGGGAAATTCCGCTGGTTATTGCCAATGCAAGGCTGTCCGCCCGTTCTGCGGCGGGATATCAGAAAATTAGCAGCTTTATTAAAACCATTTTAAACAAAATCACCTTGATCGCCGCACAAAATCAGGAAGATGGTGAGCGCTTTATCGAGTTGGGATTAAGACGTTCTCAGCTCTCTGTGACCGGCAGCCTTAAGTTCGATATCTCTGTGACACCAGAGCTTGCCGCAAAAGCCGTCACATTGCGGCGCCAATGGGCACCTCATCGGCCAGTATGGATAGCCACCAGCACCCATGATGGGGAAGAGACCACCCTTCTGGACGCACATTGTAAGCTACTGAAACAATTTCCTGATCTGTTGTTAATTCTGGTTCCCCGCCATCCTGAACGCTTTGGCAAAGCCGCTGAATTAACCCAAAAAGCCGGCTTAAACGCGATCTTACGCAGTGCCGGCACGATCCCTGATGCCAATGTGCAAGTGGTGATTGGTGATACAATGGGAGAACTGATGCTCCTGTACGGTATTGCTGATCTGGCTTTTGTCGGTGGGAGCCTGATCGAGCGAGGCGGGCATAACCCGCTGGAGGCGGCAGCACACGCGATCCCCGTGATTATGGGCCCCCATACCTTCAATTTTAAAGATATCTGTGCCAAGCTGAATAAAGCGGATGGGCTGATTACGGTGACGGATAGCCAGTCATTAAGTTCCGCTATCCATAGCCTGCTGACAGACGAAGATTATCGCCGCTATTACGGCCATCATGCTGCTGAAGTTCTGCATGAGAACCAAGGTGCCCTTCAACGCTTGCTAAAATTACTGGAACCTTATCTCCCGCCAAGGAGCCATTGATGGTTGCGAAAAAACGGCTGTCCGTTGTCATGATCACCAAAAATGCCGCTGATTTGATTGCGGATTGCCTGCTGTCTGTCAATTGGGCGGATGAAATCATCGTCCTGGATTCCGGCAGCACCGATACCACTTGCCAGATAGCCAGTGAGATGGGGGCAAAAGTCTACTCGAATACCCAATGGCCGGGCTTCGGCCAACAGCGACGACTCGCACAATCCTATGCCAGCGGCGATTACATTTTTATGATTGATGCCGATGAACGTGTGACGCCAGAGCTTAAGGCATCCATTGAGCAAATCCTCGCCAACCCTGATGACAGTAAAGTGTATCGCTGCGCGCGCCTCAATCTGTTTATGGGGCGATTTATGCAACACAGTGGCTGGTATCCCGATAGAGTGACTCGTCTTTATTGCCGTGAACGTTACCAATACAATGATAATCAGGTTCATGAATCGCTGGAAACTCGAGGCGCGCCTGTCGTGACGCTAAAAGGTGATTTACGTCACCTGACTTGCCGTAACTTGATGGAATTTCAGCAAAAACAATTGAATTATGCGAGAGATTGGGCGAAGCATCGCTACGAACAGGGTAAAAAAATCCGTTATTTTTCTATCATCAGCCATACGCTGGGGGCATTTTTCAAAACCTGGCTATTACGGGCAGGATTTTTGGATGGTAAGCAAGGTCTGGTGTTAGCCATGGTGAATGCCCAGTATACTTTCAATAAATACGCGGCCCTTTGGGAAATGACTCAAATAAAGAGTACAAACAATGACGAAAAGAAAAGCGATTTATCCCGGCACCTTTGACCCCATTACTTATGGTCACCTTGATATCGTGACGCGGGCCGCAAACATGTTTGACCATGTTTTATTGGCTATCGCCAACAGTGACAGAAAAAATCCCATGTTCAGTTTGGAAGAACGTGTCGAGCTGGCAAAAGAAGTTACGGCTCATCTGGAAAATGTCGATGTGGTTGGGTTTAGCGAGCTGATGGTGAATTTTGCCAAAAAGCAGCAGGCGAATATCTTAATCCGTGGAGTCCGCTCGGTTTCTGATTTTGAATATGAATGGCAACTCGCCAATATGAATCGACATTTTATGCCAGAGCTGGAAAGTGTCTTTTTATTGCCTTCGCAAACGCTCTCTTTCGTTTCATCATCCTTAATCAAGGATGTTGCACGCCATGATGGTGACGTTTCATCCTTCCTGTCAAAACCGGTCACACAGGCAATGCTAAAGAAATTGGGCAAAGATTAATTGTGCGGGGGCGATTATCTTCTGCCCCCTGCGCTTAATGCTGGCACTGACGGCAGAAAAAAGTACTGCGTTGCCCCAACTTTATACTGTCGATTTTCTCACCGCTTTTTTCACCACATCGTGGGCAAGGTTCACCTTTCTTGCCATAAACGAACAGTTCTTGGGCAAAATATCCTGGTTTGCCATCAGATTGTAGAAAATCCTTTAGTGTCGTTCCGCCTTGTTCAATCGAACGGCGTAAGATCTGTTTGATGGTATCAGCCAACAGATGGGCCTCTTGCTGCGTCAGTGAGTGCACGGGGCGTTCAGGCAAGATACGTGCAACAAATAATGCTTCGTTGGCATAGATATTCCCGACACCAACCACCACTTTATTGTCCATTAGCCATGGCTTAATCGCTGTTTTTTTATTACGGGAAAGCGTGTAAAGGTATTCACCATCAAACCGATCAGATAGCGGTTCTGGGCCTAAATGAGCCAGTACCGAGCACATATTCAGGTTATCACTCCACAGCCATGCACCAAAACGTCGGGGGTCGGTATAGCGGAGGATTTTGCCATCGGCCATCACCACATCGACATGATCATGCTTTGCCGGAGGCTGTTCATGCAACAAAACCCGTAAGCTGCCAGACATGCCCAAATGGATAATAATCCAGCCCTCCGGCAACTCAAGTAATAAGTACTTTGCCCGCCGTTGAACACTCAGCACCGGCCTGTCTGAAAGCGTCATGATTTGCTCGGAAACCGGCCAACGTAAACGGGAATTTCTGACCTCAACATATTGGATCACATTGCCAACCAAGTGAGGTTCAATCCCCCTGCGGCTGGTTTCCACCTCTGGTAGCTCCGGCATACCAACTCCTTGAATAAATTATCTACGACAGTGGATCTGAACAGATTACAATACCGTTTTCATGTATTATTTGCAGCCAGATTCGATTGGGTAATATAAGAAAATAGATTGATTATTATGCTTAATATAAAAAATGGTTTTAACATCAGTCATAACAAGAAATCCTTATGGAATTTATCTCTTGTTGGGCTATATCTCATTCTTGTTTATCTGCCAGATATCACAAGATACAAAAATCTTGTCATGATCCTTATCGGTATAACCGCACTCTATTATCTGGTAAAGGATTTTCGTCAAGTAACCCGTTCATTGCGTAACCACCTGTTTTTATCTGTATTACTGTTCGTTCTGGCGATGTTCTATTCTGTGGGAATTTCCATTGATCCTGCATTGAGTTTCAAGGAAATGAATAAACCGATTTTAAATGGATTATTTTTATTCAGTTTTACGCTTCCCATTGTGCTCTATCAAGAAAGTAAAGAGCATATCGCTAAGATGATCCTCATTGCCTTTATTATCGGTATGGCCGCTATCTCACTCACCGATATTGCGAAATACATCATTAATTACCATGCTACAGGTGAAATGCCGTTTACGAATTTCAATCACCGCGAGTTTTCTTACGGGTTTATTTTCTATTTCCCGGTATTACTTTGTACTTGGGCGTTATGGAAGAAGCACTCTCTATTAAGCTGGTTATTGTTGATTATTGCCTCAGCGATTAGCTTATTCTTACTCCTTGGAACGCTTTCCCGCGGTGCCTGGGTTGCCATTGTCGTCGCCACGGTGTTTATCATTGTGATTAACAGAGAGTGGAAACTCACCCTTGCAGCGGCAATATGTCTGGGGATACTGGCTGGCGCGACACACTGGACAGCGATATCCAACCCTGACACTCGATTGCTGATCCATAAACTCACCCAAACAGATAGCAGCTATCGCTATAGTAACGGCACCCAAGGTTCTGCCTGGTCCTTAATCATGGAAAACCCTATCAAAGGCTATGGTTTTGGTAATAAAATTTATCATCAAGTCTACAATAGCCGTGTCGCTGATTATCCTGATTGGACATTCAGAACGTCAATTGGTCCACATAATATCTTCTTATCACTTTGGTTTTCGGCTGGCGTCTTTGGTTTGATCACAACGGTGTTGATGACATTTTCAGCTCTATTGACCGGGGGACAAATCATCCGTCAACATAACGGAATTGTCCGCCAAGTAGGGCTTATCCTTCTGTCTGCTTTTATCGGCTTATTTATCGTCAGAGGGGCTTTTGAAAATGCTTATATCAATGAAATAGGTATCCTGTTTGGTCTGATAATTGCGTTATATAAGAAACCAACCGATAAGGCGATAAACTAAACGGTAAAATATCAGCCCATAGCCAACAGATGCCATGGGCTGAATTTATCACTGAGAGCTGCTGATTATGGGCGTAATTTTTCCGCTATCACACTCATGATTAACTTCGCACGCTGATCCCAATTAAAGCGTTCTGCAACCAATCGTTGGGAATAATCAGCTTTCGCCTTCATTTCGGCGGGATGATTAATCAACCACTGTATCTGTTCAGCAAAACTCTCTGCATTTTCACTATCCGCAAAATTTACCGCATCCTCATCCACAGCATCACGAATAGAAGGGAAATCTGAAATAACGACAGGTTTACCCATCGCCATATATTCAAAAAGTTTAAGCGGGGAGGTATAACGGCTGCCAATACTGGTTTTCGTCAAGGGCAAAACACAAATATCACTATCAGCAATCACCTGAAAGCGTTTTTTAGGTTGAATAAAGCCAAGAAAAGTCACTTTATCACTCACGCCAATCTGTTCAGCAACCTGACGCAATCGCTCAATTTGTTCAGTTGTACCGCCGGCAATGTCCAGTTCAACGTTATCCAGATAAAACATCGCTTTCATTACTGTTGGAACACCTTTCCAACGATGCAGGCTGCCCAAATAAAGCACTTTTTTAGGCAGTGCGCTGTGGTGATCGCGGCTGGCAAGCGTCTGTTCAGCCGATTCAACCGCCAGCATATCAACGCCATCGGGTGCCACAACAATCGGTGTTTTGACACTGTATTGCTGATAAATGTCTTCTTGTAATAACGAGGTCAGGACAAAGACAACCTGAGAACGCTCGTAAACCTGCTGTTCAATTTTTCTGAGTTTATGATATTTACGTTGGTTTTTACGATTGAGCAAATCATGGGATTCTTTAAACGACTGAGAAAATACTTCATGGCTTTCAAAGAAATGGGGGATATCCGGATGATGACACAACAGGTAATTCGCCATTTTAATATTGCGGGTAAAAAGCGCATCAACCTGATGTTCTTTAAGCCAGTGAGAAACCTGCAAGTAAAACAGTTTCTGAGTATTTATCGGGAAATACCATTTTCGTCGTATATCGTGCAGGGCAATCAGCTCCACGGAAGGTGGCAGCGACCGGCCAAGTATTTCTTCAACTTGGGTTTGGCCTTTTGGGGTGATCAGATAAACACGATGCCCCTGACGGGCAAAAGCATCTACATTCTGCAAAATTTGCAGTGAGGCAACCCGATAATCAGGTACAGGATAAGGATCAATATACGCAATTTTCATTATTTTTTATGGCGTTCAATAAACGTCTGGCAGAATGTTCCCAAGTGTACATTGTTTCAATTCTCTGGCGGGCAGATTTACCCATATTTTCCCCTCTGTCCGGCAGAGACAAAAGACGGTTCACCGCATCAGCAATAACCGCAGCATCACCGGGCGCCACCAAAATACCCGCACTCCCCTCATTGCCGACCACCTCTGGTATTCCACCAATATAACTGGCAATCACCGGACGCCCACACGCCATTGCTTCTGCAATAGTAATCCCAAATGCCTCATCGCCAATACTCGGGAAAATACCCGCATCACCCGCCGCATAAAATTCAGGTAATTGATCATGACCTACTGGAGGGTGAAAAATGACGGATTCTTCCAGACTTAAAGCAGCAACCCGCTTTTCAAGCAATTTTAAATCTTCACCTTCACCAATAATCAATAACTTTACGTCCTTGTCCCGCAGCAATGCCATGGCATCAATGGCAACTTTCATGCCCTTCCAGCCCACCAACCTGCCGGCAAATGTTAACAGGAACGTTTTTTCATTGATGCCTAACCGAGTTCGGACAGCCGAATCAGCAGGTTTGAATTTATCGATATCTACCCCATTATAGATGACGTTTGGAAATTGCTTGAAGTGATGCTGAATCTGCCAGGCATTAAAATGACTACATGCAGCCCAAGCCGAGATTTTCTTGCCTAATACCCGATCCCCTTTAAAAAAACTGGTTCCGCCACTCATATAGCAAAACTGGGTAGGGGCGGTTTCAGGCATCATTCTCGGCCAGAAAAAATCAAACGGTTTCGTCAAAATCACCCAGTCAAAATTTTCAGCAATCACGGTTTCACGGGCATGGCGAGCAAAAGAATAACGTTCAACAATGCGTTGGAAGCGGCGTCCAAAGTTAACTACGCGCGCTCTGGGGATAAATGGGAAAGTGTGAATAGGGATATTTCTTCCGCCTAATGCAGGCCGGACATCGCCAGTACCACCGAAAATATGGACTTCATGCCCCGCATCTGTCAGCGCCTTGGCTAACTCCCAAACAGCGGTTTGGATACCGCCGTACGACATGGTCACAGTGACATCGATAAATCCTATCTTCATTTTGCTCATTATCCTTTCATTGATTTTCCAGCAAATTCTGAACAGCGTGCCAGACTTGATCTACCGATATGGCTGACATTGCATCTTGGCGGGTTGCCTGCCTGTAATCGACAGGATGTTCAATGACCGCTAATTCTTTCAAAGCCCGAATAACCGGGGTCACAAGCAATGTGTCACCAAAGCGGGCAATATTGATGATTAAAATATTTTGGAGTTGCATAATAATGAATATTAAATTATCAATCCAAGGATTGGCACTTTGGGGTACTATACAATAAAGTTATTTGATGTTCTATTTACGGTGAATAAATACAATAGCCATAAAAAATAAAATTTATTATATTTTAAACTGTTAAATAACAATATCGCTTATTTTCCCAATCCAGATAGAAATAATACAAACAAACTATTACCGCTTGCTTTCTATACTACGATAAAAAATAGACTCCATTTTATCTAACATATTATCCATGCCAAATAAGTGAATAGCCCGTTGCAGTGAAGCCTCTCCCATCCGTAAACGCAACTCTGCATCATGAATTAATAAGTCTAATTTTTCTGTTAATTGTTCAACATTTCTCGGTTCGATAACATACCCCGTATCGCCATCAATCACGGCTTCGGCAATCGCGCCCACAGAGGTAGACACCACCGGTAATCCACATGCCATTGCCTGCATGATGCCTTGAGGTACACCTTCATTACCAAATGAAGGTAAGGCAAAGATATCCATTGCATTTAAGCAATCAGGGACATCCTGACGGTTGCCGAGAAAAATGACACTTTCGGTCAACCCTTCCTGCTGAACCCGCGGCTCTAAATTCTTTCTCTGCGGGCCATCACCCACGAACAGTAATTGCCAGTCAGGATAACGTTGATGAAGAATTTTCCAACTATCGAGCAAATAACGATGCCCTTTCCACGTTCTCATGGTGGCAACAATACCCAGTGTTGGCTTGTCTTTGATACCAATGCGCTGACGACTCAAGGACTTACTTGCAGGATGAAAACGCGACAAATCAATCCCTGTCGGTACCGAAGTCATATGATCGAGTGGATAATCATTATGTGCATGCAGATATTGGCGCAGTTTTTCCCCTGTGGTCACAATGTGCTGGCAGGCGTGCAAATATAGCCAACGAGTCGCAATGGATTTTGAAACATGAGTTGAAACATGACGGGTTCGGACGATCGGCGGCATGCCTTTTAATGTGGCACAGGCCGCAGCCACTAACCAAGAATCCGTAGAACTATGGGTATTGATAACATCAAATTGGCGACCTTCGGTCTTTAGCCAATGACGCATTGCTCGCAGACAGGAAAAACGTTTTTTTTCAATGGGAAGTGTAACAACCGGCACACCATAACGGTGAGCTTCACGGTAAAGCGTTGACGTTGGGCAACAGACAATCACCACATGGTGCCCACGCTGTATCATGCCCTGAGATTCTGTCAGGATACGAATTTCCTGCCCTCCCCAGCCGCACGATGATTCTGTATGTAAGATATTCAAGGTTTTTCTAACCATTTTCGAGCTGCGCTTGACGGTTCAGATATAAAAAAACCCAGCACTAATGCTGGGCTTTTCACAATCCACTAAAATTATTTAATTTTAGCTTCTTTGTACATAACATGCTGGCGAACAACTGGATCGAATTTTTTCATTTCCAGTTTTTCTGGCATAGTACGCTTGTTCTTCGTTGTGGTATAGAAGTGACCTGTACCAGCAGAAGAGACCAGCTTGATTTTATCGCGAATACCTTTAGCCATTTTTCAGCTCCTTAGTACTTCTCACCACGGGCACGCAGTTCAGCCAGAACTGTGTCGATACCTTTTTTGTCAATCACACGCATACCTTTAGCAGTTACACGCAGGGTTACAAAACGTTTCTCAGACTCAACCCAGAAACGGTGAGAGTGCAGGTTAGGCAGAAAACGACGCTTAGTCGCATTTAATGCGTGGGAGCGGTTGTTACCACTCACCGGGCGCTTGCCAGTAACTTGGCAGACTCGGGACATGTCTATTCTCCAAAAATCAAATAAGCTCGAGCTTTGTATTGGGTGTGACCGCCTCGTCAGGCTTAGGAGCCGAGATAGGCTCTTCTCGTCAAACCCAAGATCCTCAAAGGTGGCGTAGTATACGCCCTCATTCGCAGATGCTCAAGTCCCGAACAGCTAAGATATGATCGTATCGCGAAAAAACCGTATTAAATCCAACCTCTTTCCATAAATGAGACACAAGATTGTTTACCAATGACGATATGATCCAAAACCTTAACGCCAACCAACTCACAAGCCTCAATAATTTTTTCTGTCACCAATTTATCTGCCAAGCTAGGCTCTGGATTGCCGGAAGGGTGATTGTGGGCAAGAATAATCGCTGCCGCATTCACTTTCACCGCCTGTTTGACAATTTCACGCGGATGAACTTCAACTTTGTTTATCGTTCCTTTAAACATTTCATCATGGCAGATAACTTTATTTTGGTTCGTCAAAAACAGCACCACAAAGACTTCTCGATCTTGCCAAGATAATAAGTCCTGCAAATAATGCTGAGTTATCTCGGGACTGCTCATAATATCTTCGTGGATAAACTGACTGGAAAAAAATCGTTTTGCCAATTCAGATATCGCCTGCAACTGGACATATTTGCACAATCCCATGCCCTTATGGGAACAAAAGTCGGCGTAATCCGCGGATAACAGATGGTAAAGTGAACCAAACGATTTCAGCAGATTATCCGCCATTTGCACGACAGGAATGCCCCGGGTTCCCGTACGCAAAAAGATCGCCAATAATTCCGCATCCGTTAAAGAAACCGCCCCATAAGCCAGTAATTTCTCACGGGGAGGAAGATTTGAATGCAATTCTTCGCTTTTTTCCATTGCTGTGACATCCATACAGACTCCTCCCTTAACATTCCTTGCCCCATAACCACCCTCCGTGACGATGGCCTCCATCAAACCGATATTCACTCGCCGCCTACTATCGCCGCTACTATCCCATGATGAAAAAATCATCGCCAGCCCGATTTGTGAGGCTTGCGTAGCGCTTCGCAAACTTGTCATTTTTGGCTGCCTAAGCAGGCGCGGCTCTCAACTCAATATTTTCTTGTGATAGAATCTTAAGGAATTGCAACTGACCTCTGGGCAATCAACATGACAGGATTTTCCGGCAAACAAATTTCTGACCATCCGCTTTCTGGTAAACAAATCGTCCTCGGGATCAGCGGAGGGATCGCCGCTTACAAAACGGCCGAACTGGTGCGCCGCTTACGTGATCGTGGTGCTCAGGTGCGCGTTGTCATGACGCCCGCCGCAGAGGCTTTTATCACGCCATTGACGTTACAGGCCGTCTCTGGCCATCCTGTCTCTGATGATCTTCTGGACCCCGCCGCTGAAGCCGCGATGGGGCATATCGAACTGGCAAAGTGGGCTGATTTAATTATTCTCGCGCCCGCCACCGCGGATCTGCTGGCTCGCTTAACCGCGGGCATGGCGAATGATTTAGTCACCACTATTTGTCTGGCCTCCGCTGCCCCCATTGCGGTGGCACCGGCCATGAATCAACAAATGTATCGTGCACAGGCAACCCAACATAACCTGAAGGTACTTAAAGAGCGCAATATCTTGATTTGGGGACCCGATGAAGGCAGCCAGGCCTGTGGCGATGTCGGCCCGGGAAGAATGTTGGAGCCGATGGCGATTGTCGAACGGGCAACGCAACATCTCAATACTGTTCAGGATTTTTCCGGGCTGCGCATAACGATTACCGCCGGGCCAACCCGTGAAGCCTTAGATCCCGTCCGTTTTATCAGCAACCACAGCTCCGGTAAAATGGGGTTCTCCATTGCACAGGCCGCCGCAGAGCGGGGGGCAGAAGTAACATTAATCACTGGCCTGGTTAATTTACCCACCCCGCAAGGCGTTCAGCGTATTGATGTCAACAGTGCTCTGGAAATGCATGAGCAGGTGCAAGCGAATACGGCCTCGCAGGATATCTTTATCGGTTGTGCTGCCGTATCTGACTACCGTTTCAAGCAAATCTCAACTGAGAAAATCAAAAAACAGGGTGATGAAATCACATTTACGCTCGTGAAAAACCCTGACATTGTGGCGAGCGTTGCTGCAATGGAAAAAAATCGTCCGTTTGTCGTTGGGTTTGCAGCCGAAACCCAGAATGTGGAAGAATATGCCCGCGGAAAACTCAAACAGAAGAATCTGGACTTGATTTGCGCAAATGATGTATCCCTGGCCGGACACGGCTTCAACAGTGATACTAACGCATTACATCTATTCTGGCACAATGGTAGTGTTCATTTACCCCACAGTGGTAAATTACAACTCAGCCACCGCTTATTAGACGAGATACTCAAACGCTATGATGAAAAAAATCGACGTTAAGATCCTTGATCCCCGCATCGGGCAAGAATTTCCTTTACCGACTTATGCTACACCTGGCTCTGCGGGTTTAGACTTACGTGCTTGTCTGGATAATGCAGTGGAACTGGCGCCTGGCCAAACGGAACTTCTGCCAACCGGAATTGCTATCCATATTGCAGATGAACAATTGGCTGCGGTCATCCTGCCTCGTTCTGGTCTGGGTCACAAACATGGTGTTGTTCTGGGCAACCTGGTAGGGCTTATCGACTCGGATTATCAGGGACAATTGATGGTTTCAGTTTGGAACCGTGGTGATAAAACTTTCACCATCGAACCCGGTGAACGCATCGCCCAAATGGTTTTTGTGCCGGTTGTACAGGCTGAATTTAATTTGGTTGAAGATTTTGATGCGAGCCAGCGCGGCAGTGGTGGATTTGGTCATTCCGGTCGTCAATAACTTTCCATAAAGCCTGATACCGTCAACCTAATTTTCATATTTTTTGCCCACGATGTTTTGCCAATAACGTTTTTGTCAGCAACGTTCTTGCCTGCAATAACATTGTGAGCAAAAAATAGCTGGATTTGTTTTGTTGTTTTAGCAGGGGTCTTATCAGACATGGCAGAAAAAGAACGTACAAAAAAGAAAAACAGGCGTGAGGAAATCTTACAGGCACTGGCACATATGCTGGAATCCAGTGATGGCAGCCAACGCATTACGACTGCAAAACTCGCCGCCAACGTTGGTGTTTCTGAAGCCGCGCTTTACCGTCATTTTCCGAGCAAAACCCGGATGTTTGACAGCTTGATTGAGTTTATCGAAGATTCTTTGATTTCACGTATCAATCTGATCCTGCAAGATGAAAAAGACACCATCAAGCGCGTTCGGTTAATCCTCGCCCTTCTTTTGGGCTTTGCGGAAAAAAATCCGGGACTTACCCGTATCATGACCGGTCATGCGCTTATGTTTGAACAAGACAGATTGCAAAATCGCATCAATCAGCTATTTGAGCGAATCGAAGTGCAACTTCGCCAAATTTTAAAAGAGAAAAAAATCCGTGATGGACAGGGGTTCAGTTATGATGAAACCGTATTGGCCTCACAATTACTGGCGTTTTGTGAAGGGATGCTCTCCCGTTTTGTTCGCTCTGAGTTTCGCTATCGCCCGACAACTGAATTTGAAATACGCTGGCCTTTAATGCTGACCCAACTACAATAATCTGCCACGACAATCGCTTATCGCAGCATCATAAGTTCGCATCTTTTATTAGCAGCGAAGGATAACGTGCGGATTTTTTATTGAGTTGTGTTACTATGTTTCGGCTCATTGAGTTCACGACTCAGTAGCTCAATAATGGCATCATTGTCACCATCCTTACTATGATAGATGCCATTTCTACTACTCACCCCGCCCACCCTTGGGCGAGGGATTTTTTTTCACTCAACCTATCATTACTGCTGGCAATATTGACTGCCCATCAAATACCGTATTCTTTACGATACGCTTCCACCGCTTCCAAATGGGATTGCATCTCTGGATTTTCGCGTAAATAACTGACCAAATCATTCAGGGTAATGATGGAGAAAACCTGGCAATGGTAGTCACGTTCCACTTCCTGAATCGCTGAAAGCGTTTCACGCCCACGTTCCTGACGATCCAGACACAAAATCACACCAGACAGCGTTGCCCCGTGCTGCTTAATGATTTCCATCGACTCACGGATCGCCGTACCGGCGGTAATAACATCATCGACAACAACCACATTGCCTTGCAGCGGACTGCCAACCAATGAACCCCCTTCGCCGTGATCTTTGGCTTCCTTGCGGTTAAAGCAATATGGCATATCAATATCATGATGTTCAGCCAGTGCCACTGCGGTGGTTGTCGCAATCGGAATCCCCTTATAAGCCGGGCCAAACAGCAAATCACACTGAATTCCGCTATCCAGCAGCGCTGCCGCATAGAAACGGCCAATCAACGCCAAATCGCGCCCGGTATTAAACAGACCCGCATTGAAAAAGTACGGACTTTTGCGACCCGATTTCAGCGTAAATTCGCCAAATTTCAGCACCTGTTTTTTCAGTGCCAGTTCAATAAATTCGCGCTGATAGGCTTTCATTGGAGTCTCTCCTCTTTGATCTTGTCATTCATTACTATTGCAGGTATCAGGTATATTGCAGGCATAAAAAAGGCGACTCTTCCGCCGCCTGATTTATTGCTTATTTTAATGAGTCTTGTTCCAACGCATCTCGCTGCGCTTTGAAAATAGTCCCCAGTCCCTCTTTTGCCAATGAGAGCAGTGAGAGCAATTCATCATGGCTGAACGGTTCACCTTCTGCCGTGCCCTGTACTTCAATCATTCTGCCGTCATCCATCATAACGATATTCATGTCGGTTTCAGCCGCAGAGTCTTCGACATATTCCAGATCACAACGTCCTTCACCCTCAACGATCCCAACAGAGACTGCTGCAACCATCGATTTCAGTGGGCTTTCTTTCAGTTTGCCATCCGCAACCAACTTGTTCAGGGCATCAACCAATGCGACACAAGCACCAGAAATAGCTGCTGTGCGCGTACCGCCATCCGCTTGGATCACATCGCAATCCAGCGTAATGGTAAATTCACCCAGTTTTTTCAAATCAACAGCAGCACGCAGCGAACGTGCAATCAGGCGCTGGATTTCCATCGTGCGGCCGGTTTGTTTGCCTCTGGTCGCTTCACGCGCATTACGGCTATTGGTCGCCCGCGGCAACATACCGTACTCGGCCGTGATCCAGCCTTGCCCCTGACCTTTCAGGAAACGTGGAATTCCTTCTTCAACGGAGGCATTACATAACACTTTGGTATCCCCAAATTCCACCAGCACAGAACCTTCCGCGTGTTTAGTGTAATGACGGGTCATTTTAATAGGACGCACCTGCCCCGCTGCTCTTCCCGCCGGACGCTTTCCTACTAAGCTCATAGTGTGATCTCCGTTGTTCATCATTATTGGGGGCGCATTATACGGCCTAAAGCGGCGAATGCCTATCCTGCATCTACATGGAGCGCTATAATCCGCCCATCATTTTATAAATTGGGAATGAATTATGATCCGTAGTATGACCGCTTTTGCACGGCGAGATATCAAGGGAGATTGGGGAAATGCAGCCTGGGAGCTGCGTTCTGTCAATCAGCGTTACCTGGAAACTTATATTCGCCTGCCAGAGCAATTCAGAAGCCTTGAACCTGTCATCCGTGAGCGCATTCGTTCCCGCCTGACGCGCGGCAAAGTGGAGTGCAACCTGCGTTTTGAGCTGGGCACCCTTGCCCAAAGCGCCTTAATTCTGAATGAAAATCTGGCAAAACAACTGGTTGAAGCGGCAAGCTGGGTGAAACAGCAAAGTAACGAAGGTGAAATTAATCCGGTGGATATCCTGCGCTGGCCGGGCGTGATGTCTGCCGAAGAGCAGGATTTGGATGCCATCAGTGCCCAATTACTGGCGGAATTAGATCTGGCACTGGATGCGTTTATCCAGAGTCGTGAGACGGAAGGACAAGCACTTAAGACACTGATTGAACAGCGCTTGGATGCGGTCACCGTGGAAGCGATGAAAGTCCGGGAACAAATGCCGGCAATCCTGCAATGGCAGCGCGAACGCTTGCAGACCAAGCTGGAAGAGGCACAAATTCAGTTGGATAATGGCCGCCTAGAGCAGGAACTCATTTTATTAGCTCAACGTATTGATGTGGCAGAAGAGTTGGATCGTCTGGATGCCCACGTTAAAGAGACACGCAATATCCTGAAGAAAAAAGAAGCCGTTGGCCGCCGGTTGGATTTCATGATGCAGGAATTTAACCGCGAATCGAATACATTGGCTTCAAAATCCATTAATGCGGATATCACCAATTCTGCGATTGAGTTGAAAGTGCTGATTGAGCAAATGCGCGAGCAGATTCAAAATATTGAATAGCATTTCTTAGCAAATCACAACACCTCAAAAAGCCAGAATACACCTTGTTGTAACTGGCTTTTTTACTATCAGAGCATTGCAGAGAGAATCACAATAGCGCATGATTAGGGTGTACCCAAAGGTGTACCCATGAAACATTCAAAAAACTATTTTGGGTACACCCCTACTTTTTTTCATTGGAGATTGCACAATGCCTAAACTCACAGACAAAGAGATCAGGGCGTGGATAAAGTCAGGCGAAAGATTCGAAGGGAAAGCGGACGGTAACGGGCTATATTTACGCTTTAGAGAGATTGACCGAATTCCAGCATGGCGTTTCAGATATAAATTGGCTGGAAAGTCCAGAACCATGAATTTGGGAACGTATGCTGACCTATCGCTAGCCAAAGCGCGAGAGCTTACCCGTGAGTTGTCCGCACGTGTTGCTTTGGGCTATGACGTTGCCGGAGAGAAACAGGAGCGCAAGGCCGAAGCGCTGGCAAAGATTGAGGCTGAAAAGAACGCTATAAAGGTATCAGACTTAGCAGCTGAATATTTTGAGCGCCAAATACTCCCACGCTGGAAACACCCCGATATACTCCGCAGACGCATAGACAAAGATATTAACCCTCGCATTGGTCATATGAAGCTAGAGGATGTGAAACCTCGTCATATTGATGAAATGCTAAAGAGCATTGTAGACAGAGGCGCACCCACTATGGCGACCGATGTTCTACGGTGGCTAAGGCGCATGTTTGATTATGCCATTAAGCGGCAGATGATAGAGATTAACCCGTGTTCGGCATTTGAGGTTGCGGACGCTGGCGGGAAAGAAGTATCACGCGATAGATGGCTAACCAGAGAAGAATTAATCATTGTACTGAGAACGTTCAGAACGTCTTCAATCAGCCGCCAGAATGAAATCAGTTTTAAGATACTGCTTGCTCTATGCTTGCGAAAAATGGAGCTATGCGCCGCACGCTGGGAAGAATTCAACTTTAAAAAGGCAGTCTGGTACTTTCCGGCAGAACGCAGCAAGAACGGTGATGCGGTAGACATTCCATTGTGCCCACAGGTTATAGAGTGGTTTATGGAATTAAAGGCTATGGCTTGTGGTAGTCAGTATGTTCTACCCGCCAGAAAAATGCAGCATCGCATGATCCCACATATTCAGGAATCTACCTTACCCGTTGCGCTCGCCAAAGTAAGACGGGAATTACCTGTTGATATGCCTAACTTCACTATCCACGATTTTAGACGAACTGCCAGAACCCACTTAGCCGCGTTAGGTGTTGATCCGTTTGTAGCTGAACGCTGCTTAAATCATCGTATAAAAGGCGTTGAGGGTATCTATAACCGACATGATTACTTTGACGAACGCAAGGCCGCATTAGCTCAATGGTGTGATTTACTGGTGTCGCTGGAGAAAGGCGAGGACTACAACATTACTCCAATAAAACAAATTAAACGGAAATTTTTATGAAGAAGCCACCTGAGATTGATGTATTTAAGTTATTTTCATCCCAAGGGCTTGCAACTCCCAATGCTGTAGCTCTTTCACTTCTTGGTATTAATCCTTATACGGCAGTTAAAGATATACCAGAAGAGTATTCAGATCATGTTAATCAGCTAAGAAGTGCTATTGTGAATAATGTAAACGCTGTCAATCCGTTACAGGACACAAAAACAAACTCAGCGGTTGATTCTGATATCGTGTTTGGTGCTGCATATCCGTGCATGTGCCTTTTAGAAGGATTTATCCCAGAGGTCATTACATCAAGAATAAAACAAGCTCTGAACAATACATATACAGAGCATAGAAAAAATGATGAATGGAAAACATACATTAAAGCCTTTGGTGGACAAGAATTAGTTCAAAAGATAGCAATGCAGAATAAAAAAGGTCAGGGGCAATACCGCAAAAATGATGAACAAAAAGGAACTTACAAACTAATTGGGCTACTTGTACTACTACTCCAAGAAAAAACTATAAATGGCTGTCAACCATCAAACAATTACGGCTCAATAGGTAAACCTAACAAGAAAAAAATTTATGAGGATATCGAAAATTTAGTTAAAAAAATGAACGAAGATTTGTTAGCTGACGGAATGAACAAAGACTTTTTAGGCGGTGTTGGGTCCTCCACATTCTATGACAAACTAAGAGATGCTGATTACTACTTAAATGAGAGCAATGAACAATTGGTTCATAAACAATAGACTACTAAATCACCATAAACCTACCCGTGAATATTGTTGCTTGCAAAGTAAGCAACAATGACGAGCAGTAATGAGCAATGATGGTCAATATTACTCATGGTATGACACGGTGTTATATGGTGTTATATGGTGTTATATGATTACTAACCCCACCTACCACACAAATAACATAACGAATTGATATAATTAAAATAATTATCAGATGTTTGATTTTTATCCTAATCTTTAAAATTCATCGCCAACCTTATTTTTCAATGGAATAAAATAGTTTCAATGGATTTTATGATTGTTTCAATGGATTCCATTCTTGGTGGAAATCGTGTTTTTTAAGCCCTAGAATGCTCCTAACACGTCACAGCAGAGATAGGCATAACATAGGGAGGCCAGAAGCAGCATGACGAAGCAGAAAAACCCTCGCATGAAAAATACAAGCCCATACCCTGAAATCGGTAATGCACGTAAACGCCATACCGCAGACTTTCTGGGTATATCTGATTCAACATTACACCGTTGGATTAAAGATAAAAAAATACCGCAGCCTTTTGAATTAGAGGATGGTTTTTTTGTCTTTGATGCAGCAGAAATACGTCAATGGGTAGAAAATAAAAAATCACGAAGAGAATCTATAGTTATATAAATTTATTTATAACTTTATTGATTTATCTTTATGATAAATTAAATCTTATCCAACATAACTAACAAACCCAAAAACATCAATAAATAGGTGTTGAATTTTTACGCCCATATATAACCATAAAAAGGACACAGGTTATGAATGAAGTATCATTCTATAAAGATGAAAACCTATCATATATCTTTAACTACAAGTTCATACCGTTTGAAGAGAATGGTAAAGACACCGGATTTATGATTCGAACTATTGAATTATATCAACTGGCAAAAATGAAAGATTCAATTAAAAAATTCACTGAAATCACAGGATTTAACTTTGATAATCTTATTCCTTCTGTAGAAGAAATAAAATTTCTTATTAAGAGGGGGCGAAGTGTTGTATCGAATTATTCAAAGCTGCCTGAAAAACAGGAGGCTGAACTGAAAAGTCTGGTTGACATATTAAATAATGCTCAAAATGGTAAAATAAGTAAACCTACTGGCTATCATCTCAGTACCCGAGTTTGGATTACTGATATGCACCACGCAGTAGAAAGGAAAGAAGACTCTATTAAGCGTGAGAGAGGTAAACTGGAGAAAATGAATGGTCTCTATGGTTTATTATACCCGGTTATTGAATGGTTATTTTCTGAAAAGATAACGGGGTTTAAAAAAGAACTATTAGAATCTATCCCCAGAGAAACAGTGAATTTAAATGCTTTATTATCAGAAATGGATTGGGAACATAGTCGCGCATGCAAACTAATTATATCAGCGACGGATGAGTTAGAACGTTGTGTTAATAAAGTCATTAGTCAATGTGTTACTCCAAAAGATAAATATAGGTTGAATCATACTCCCGTTTATCAAAGTGATTACTATAAATTATATTATAGAAAAGAAAGTCATCATTTAAAGCATGTGTTAACCGCTGATGAATACGTTAATGCCATGGTCAATGCTAAAAATAGAACTCAAGATAAATTGAGCTATATGTAATTTAAAAAACAAGGAAATCATTATGTATATTACCGCCATTCCAGATGCGGCCAGAACTTTTCACGCCAATTTTACCCGTGGGGCTAAATATTCCTCTAGCAACAGTGATACTTTTTATATTTCTTCTCCTTCTGAAAATCTATTACGCGTCGCTATTTCAGATTCAAGTTGGTTTCTAAATAAATTAACACTCGCGGATGTGAGTCAAGAAAACGGTGATACGGTTAATTTAGGGGATAATACTCTCCATACGGGAAGAGTCATTGACGGGCGATTCCATAAACGTGCCAACATGGAAAGCGCTCCTTATGCTTTAGAAGAAACAGATACCTGCGCCGCAATTTCTTATGAACAAATGTCACTCATTGCCAACAGTGGCAGTGGGGATGATGAACACTTCACTAAAGTGATGTCTGACTTGTTTTCTAAAACGGTTTCGTTAGACATGGTTAGAATCGGCTTTAATGGTGAATTCTGTGCCTATCCGACTCAACCCGATATCTATAAACGCGGGCAAGATGTTAATCGGGGTTGGCACGCAATAGCGAAAGAATTTAATCAGGGTTCACAAGTGATCACCGATAAAATTGTCTTAGGCAAAAATGGGGATTTCCCTAATTTAGATGCTATCGCAAACTATCTTATCATCAAGAAAATCCCTGAGGAATTCCGCGAAGATCCTCGCTTAGTGGTCTTGGTCGGTTCAGAACTGGCGGCACTCTATCGAGAGAAATTATTTAGTGCTTCGGATAAAGCGGCAGATATTCAAGCCAGCCAAATGGCACTCAGTACCATTGCGGGGCGCTTTGCACTCATTCCCCCGTTTATGCCAGGTCGTCGATTGGTTGTGACTACGTTAGATAATTTGCATATCTATACGCAAAAAAATACCCGGCGTTTCCGCGCAGAATTTGTCGATGAAAGACAAGTGTATGAGCACAGTTATTTGCGTAACGAGGGTTACGGCTTAGGGGATAGCAACCTTTATGCAGCCGTTGATGAAAATGCGATCCACATTGAAGAAGGGGTATTTTCCCTATGAGTGAATCACATTTAATGACGACTTGGATTTGTGTTGCGACTGAGGGGCAAACCATTGATAGACGTGTTATCGAAGCGCAATGGCTGAATGAAATAGCAGAAACCTACGATCCCCATTATTACACCGCATTGATCTGGGAAGAACATAACCGCAATCTTGATAATTTAGGGGAAGTACTCGCAGCCCGAACCGATGTCATTGATGGAAAAGCACGGCTCTACTTGCGATTAAGACCGAATCTAAAGCTCATGGAATATAACAGGCAGGGACAAAAATTATTTTGCTCTATCGAGGTTGAAGAAGATTTCCAAGGACAGGGGATTTTTTATTTGGGAGGTCTTGCTGTTACAGACAGCCCTGCGAGCGTTGGAACAGACAGATTAAAATTCAGTATTAATCGTTCTCACTTTTCCCGCAAGAAAAGTAAGTTTTCGATTAGTTCTCCGGCAGTATTTAACCTTTCGGATGGACTCAAAAATACGAAAAATCGTTGGTTTACCGCTATCTCCGCAGGTTAATGCGTTTGCCCGGTTTAGGCCGGGCTATTTCCCCTATCTCTATCAACTTCGCAGTTTAAGCCGATTTTAATCATGAAAATAAAAAGGTTGCATCCGTCTAAGCGGTTGGGCTATATTGAAAATACGTTAGCAAAATCTAACGTCGGGCGTGGAAACCTGAATACTCGAATGGCGACAGTAGACGCCACATGCGTCTTTTTTTATGTCGTAAATAATGCCTATCTAATGGCGGCTTACGCCTATCTGAATTCAATGGTGGCGTTATCGGAGCACCCGAAAGGGTGGCTGGTATCCATTCGAGCCAGTATTTCCACCTCTGATAACGTCACCGCCCCTACTGAGCGTGGAAACTCTGGCGGTGATTGCATAAATCATCGAATGGAGATCATCGTTATGATGGCTATCCCTACCCAAACTCAATTTAAATTTATATTCCTGTGCGTAAAACGTTCTGATATTACCGCTACACCCTGCCGTATTGAGGCTACCGCGCCAGATGAACACAACGCAAGAATACTGCTTATTCATGATTTTGTGCTCTTGTTTGCAGGTCGTTTACCTGTGCAACCAAAGAGAGAGGGTTGATCATGACAAATACCACACATAAAAATGCCGTCATTTCTGCTACAGGCGAAAAGCAGCTATTAAGAGTGGCGCAGATGACTGAATTCCTCGCCGAATTATTAAATAACAGCGCAGGTCGTCATATTTCAAGCGAAGGTATGGCAGTCGTCATGGAGTGTTTATCGGAACAAGTTGAACTCATTATTGAGGAAAGCAGCCTAATGAACAGGGATATTAAATAATGAATAATCAAAACTATCCAGACGCTTCAACAATACCAACAAGCATACCTTCCGTGACGGATATCGTTAAGGCTGCTAATGGGCGTTGGTTTTATATCTTAAGCAATTTAGGGGTATCTGTACCCGAAAATCACAAGCACGGGGCTTGTCCTAAATGTGGCGGCAAAGATCGCTTTCGGTTTGATGATAAAAACGGGAAAGGCACATGGTTTTGTAATCATTGTGGCAGTGGTGACGGACTCGATTTACTTAAATTAGTGACGGGGCAAGACATCAAAACGGCCTGTTCTGAAATCAACAAAATATTGCTTTTGCCTGAATTCAAAAAAATAACGCCAACCAGAGTAAAAAAGGTTAGCGCGCAAAAAGGTATCGAGTTATTTGAAAAACTGAAAGCCTTATGTTTTTCAGGGGAAAGCCAATATCTCTCAAATAAAGGCTTAACCAATCATCAATATTTAATTACTCAGCAACAATATATACAAGGTGAGATTATTTTTCCAATCGGTTCACTTTTATTGCCCTTAGTGGATAACCAACGTTCAATTAAAGGCGGGCAATTAATCAGCCCGAAAGGGGAAAAAAGCCTGTTAGCCGGTTCTGCGCTTTCAGCTTCATTTATTGTTGTCGCTGATAAAACGGATAAAAACATTGAACAGGTTGTTATTACAGAGGGTTTTGCCACAGGGTTAAGCCTGTCAAAGGTGATTGATGCTTTCATCGTGGCGGCTGTGGCTGCCACTAATCTAGTCAAAGTTGCGCAGAAGTTGAGAGAACGGTGGCCACAGGCAAAAATTATTATTGCCGGTGATAACGATTTTATTGATGGCAAGGAAAACACGGGCAAGTTATGGGCAGAAAAAGCGGCTAAGGCAGTCGATGGTTGGGTAACATTGCCACCGACTCACTATAAAGCTGATTGGGATGATTACCGACAAGAAAACAGTGATAACAAGGTAAAAGAAGCTTTCTTTGAAGAAATGACCTACTGCGGAAAAGATAAAGCCTATTTACCGCAAGGCTTCCGGTTGACGCAAGAATATTTATGGTATGACAAGCTCGTCAATAAATCGGATGGTGATACCGAAGTCAGGAACATCAAAATTAGTAGCCCGATAAAAGTGACTGCAATTACCTGTGATGCTGACAGTAGTAATTACGGGCGTTTATTAGAATGGGAGGATACTTACGGTAATTGCCGTAAGTGGGCGATGCCGATGGAAATGCTCAGCGGAAGCGGTGAGGAGTTACGCCGGGTGCTTTTGGTCAACGGGCTATCTTATATCAATATTTCGGGGCAGGCGCGAGCGCACCTGATGGAATACATTTCGCTATGCCGTCCAGAAAGAAAGGTTACTTGTGTCAATAAAACAGGATGGCACGGTAATGTGTATGTTTTGCAAGATGAAGTTGTCGGCACAGACGCAGATTCCGTTATTCTTCAAACCTCCAGTGTCCAAGGAAAAGATTTTAGAGTATCAGGCACAAGTGAAGAATGGAGAGAGCACATAGGTAAATATTGCGTAGGAAACGCAAGGTTAGCCTTTTCCGTAAGTTTAGCCTTTGCCTCATCATTACTGAAATTAGTTGGTGTAGGTGGCGGCGGTTATCACTTAAAAGGCGAATCCACTGATGGTAAGACAACCACAATGAAAGTGGCTGCGTCTGTCTGTGGTGGCACCGATTACTGGTATACCTGGCGAGCCACTGGCAATGCGCTTGAAGGTACAGCCTGCCGCCGCAATGATGCAACGTTGATGCTGGACGAAATCAGAGAAGTTGACGGGCGTGAGGCGGGTAATATTGCCTATATGCTGGCAAATGGTCAGGGTAAGGCCAGAGCGAAAACAGATGGAAGTGTCAGAGAAACCAACCACTGGAATTTACTTTTCTTATCAACAGGGGAACTCTCTTTAGTTGAACATGCGGCAAATGCAGGTGAACGCACTTATGCAGGTGTGGAAGTGCGTATGATCCAAATTCCGAGTGATTCAGGTAAACACGGTGTGTTTGAAGAATTGCACCAGTTTGCCAGCGGTAAATCACTGGCTGAGTACCTTGAACAGGCTGTGACTAAATATCATGGCTCACCGTTCCGCGACTGGCTGAAATATCTCACTCATGATCTCACGTTTATCTCAGGAACGGCTAAGGCCTTATTGAAAGAATATACGACAAACATGATGCCAGAGAATGCAGGTAATCAGGTTGGCCGAGCAATTACCCGTTTTGCCCTTGTTGCTATGGCGGGAGAAATCGCAACGCGAGCAGGAATTACAGGCTGGCAACAAGGGGAAGCGTATGCAGCGGCTGAAAAATGTTTAGCGGCATGGATGAAAGAGCGGGGACACACCGCGAATCAGGAAGATATTACCGCGATGGAGCAAGTGACCGATTTTATCTCACGTAATCAATTCAGCCGCTTTGCGGATTGCTACGATGAGAATAGTCGTCCTCTCAATATGATGGGCTTTCGTCGTGTTGAAAAAGGTATTGGCAATCAAGAACCGACTATTCAATTTTATGTATTACCCACAGCGTGGAAAGAGATTTGTAAAGGTTTTGATTCGCGCAAAGTCGTCCGTCTATGTGTTGAAAAAGGCTGGCTTGAAACGGGGAAAGATGGCAAAGCACAAACCAGTATACGCCTACCAGAAATAGGGGTTAAACGGGTTTATGTTTTCAATAACGAGGTTTTGGGTTCGGCTGAAATTAGTTAATAAAACTGACCATCTTATTTTTTCAGTGTAACAAGGGTAACAGGTGTAACAGGTGTAACAGGTGTAACAATCATGATTTTAAAGGTATTTTTCTGTTACATCTTTTATTTCTAGATGGGTAACAAGGTGTAACATATTAGCATTTGTTACCCGTGTTACACCTTGTATTTTGATAATGTGTAACAGGTTTATTCCTTATAATTCAATGCTGTAACCTTTGTTACACCTGTTACACCTCAAAATAGAAAGGTAGATATTTAACAGGCTTTATTCTGGCAGGCAATTGATGTGAGGGTTATCGACAATGAAAGTATTAAAAGTTTATTGCCCAGAATGTGACGGACAGGCAACAATCAAAAAAATCAAAACGGAAGGATTGAATAACATACCGGAACTTTATTGTTGCTGTAATGATATTGAATGTGGCCATACATACGTTTTAAACCTGAATTTTTCACATTCGATACGCCATAGTAAGTTGACACAAGATCCGAGTAATCATGTATTGAAGTTGTAGCAACCTAAGAATTAGCATTACCATTTTCTGGCTAGAATTGTCAGCCACAGAACGTAAACAGTGACAATAAATTTTTCACACCATTTCAGTTCACATTTCCTCCTACCCCGCATAAAGACTGGCTTTTCAGTTTTTATGTTGGGTTTCCTCCCAAGTAAAAATCTCACGTAAAATAGAAAAATCATTTAATTTCAAATAAATACAATCATCCCACCAGAATACAACTGAATAAGAAACTGAAATTTACTGAAATTCTTTTCACCCATTTCAGTTTGTGATTTTTTTCACACAGCCAGTACTGGCGCAGTCTGGCGATTCGTCTTGTAGAATTTTAAAACTGAAAATTTTTTTTGATCCAAAACGTGCAGGCGGGTGCGGTGTAGTGCGTTTTACGTGGGGTTTACGTTTATTTCGTAGGGATTACGTGGCGTAGGTGTGATGTGGTGACGTGAACCAAATGAACACATCTAGGCCGTAAAATTTTATCTACATAGCGTAGCGCACGATTGGTTGCGTTATATGAGGATGCAAAAAAGGTCACAGTTAACGCTGTCTCTTGGTGGGTGATTATTCTACTTTGTGAATGGTTTTAGATTTGTGATAAATGCAAGCAATGCCATGCTTACAATTGGTGGGCTAATGATTACATTAAAGGTAAGCTACCCACAGCATCAATCTATACTACCAATCTGAGAGAGGCGATATATGGAGCAGCAGCACCAGCTATTTGAAGAAATAAAGCTACTTAGTGAAGACGGTATTGAATACTGGTCAGCGCGAGATTTAGCGCCATTACTAGATTACAAAGATTGGCGAAATTTCCTAAAGGTTTTAAACAAAGCACTCCAAGCATGTGAAGCCAGTAATCAAGAGCCTTCCTACCATTTCGTTGAAGCCAACAAAATGGTTACTCTTGGGTCTGGTGCTGAAAGAAAAATAGACGATATAAAACTATCCCGTTATGCCTGTTATCTAGTTGTACAAAATGGCGATCCGAGCAAACCAGTGATAGCGGCAGGGCAAACATATTTTGCGGTTCAGACTAGACGGCAAGAACTAGCAGATAATGAGACATTCAGAAAATTACGCGAAGATGAAAAACGGTTATTTCTGCGAAATGAATTAAAAGAGCATAACAAGCAGTTAGTTGAAACAGCCCAGCGAGCAGGCGTAGAAACAAATATTGATTTTGCCATTTTCCAAAATCACGGCTACCAAGGCTTATACGGTGGATTAGACCAAAAAGCAATTCACCAGAGAAAAGGCTTAAAAAAAACACAACGGATATTAGATCACATGGGGTCAACGGAGCTTGCTGCTAACTTGTTTAGAGCAACCCAAGCTGAGGAAAAGTTGAGGCGAGATAACATAAAAGGCAAAACACAAGCAAACCAAACTCATTTTGACGTTGGAAGAAAAGTAAGAGATACAATCCAAGAGTTGGGCGGAACAATGCCAGAGGATTTACCATCGCCAGAGAAAAGCATCAAACAATTAGAAACGATAGCAAAGAAAAAACTCAAAAAGTAATCATATCGCTAATATGTGATTTTCATGGTTGTACATATTCCAATCAGCCAGTGGTACACCTCGATTTATCGTGTACCCAAGGGTGTACCCCTAGAAAATATTGAATAGCACAAACCCAGTAATAACAAGGCTTCATGCCGCCCACTCAATGAATAGATTCATAACGAGTCGCTATACCACGCCAGCGCTTCAAATGGAGAACCGCGTTTTCAACCCAATGCCTGAGTTGACAGAATTCCCGATCATATTTTCGTTGGGCTTTGCGATTCTTGCGGCTCGGAATTTGTACCTCCATCCCTTGATTTTTCGCTTGTTCAGCGATGGCATCACTGTCATAGCCCCGATCTGCTAATACATGTTCGGCAGCGAACCCTTCAATCAAGTCATCAGCTTGTGAACCATCTGCTGTGGTACCACTTGTAATAATCGCTCTGACCGGCATATCATGCGCATCCACGGCCAAATGTATCTTTGTATTGAGCCCCCTTTTGTGCTGCCCATCTCTTGATTCCCTCTTTTAGCCTCTGCCCAGCGATGCGTATTTTTCCAATCACCGTAATCGGTCGGTAAATATCGTGGCGGGGGTATGCGAATGTGCTCATGGTTAGCATTGGCTTCGCAGGAAAGGTTTTTGATCCCTCATGGCAAATGACACGGGGGATGCAGTCACCTGAATACACAACAAATATCAACGAACTGCCGATAGCCAAAGTGAGATAGGATGTATTGCATTACGGTTTCATTCGTAATGCAATGCTTCTGATTTTCTCCGCCTTTTCAAAATGGTCGAACTTCATCTCCATAATCCACCAGCTGGCGACCTCCATTAACAATTCTGGATCATCGTTTTTATTGGCAAAGAACGCATAGAATGACAGCCCTACATTTGCTCCTTTTGATTGGATCTTGGCTTCACAGGTTTTAATGATCTTATCTATCATATCGATACGCATAATATACCTCCAAGAAAAGAAAGGGTGCTTGCATCACCAGACATAACATAAAGAAAGAGAAATGTGGGGGAGTTACCTCCCCCATAAGACTACGCTTCGCAGGAAAGAGTAGCTTGAACCACGGTGTTTCCACTGCTGACGCTCAAAGAGCAAAGCCTATCTCGCATTAGCAGAGAGAAACACAAAACCGTAATACATACGGCAATTAGCCCAATGAGGCAAACTTGGTCATTCCTTTTGACTCCTTAAGTTAAAGGAGGCAGAGTCAAATTGTTGCGTTTGGAGACTACCTCGAATTAATGTTTACAACTAATTCGGGGCTTTTGTCTTTCTGGGACTTGCAAATGCTCGAACCAGAATGATTCAAGCACCCACACCGATAATAACAGATTTTCTCTTCTAACAATTTGCAATTAACTTTTCTTGAATACTTACCTAAAATAAATTTAGGTCGATGGCATCGACATGACAAGATTATATGTCAATGCTATCGACGTGTGCTTTCTTTATATACCAAAAAACAAATCACCAATCGCCCGAAGCGCCACCACCAGCACTGCGGCCACCACCCCCGGAAAAGCGATCATTATCGTCGTCACTGCCAGTACGGTCAGAACCAGAGCCACCAAACAAGCCGCCGAAAAGACCGCCGAATAGGCTTTTCAATAGCGACGACACGGTAGAAATCACCAAAAATATCAGAATCACTGGCGATATAAGGACTAACAGATAAAACTCGGCCGGAATGGAGGAAAATAATCCAATAAGGCTCAACAGATAGGTGCTTACCGCTATCGTCAGGGCACTTTTTAGGAAACGCTTAAACCAGTGCCCCTTGCGGAAAACTACCATTGGCAAGAAGAACAGGCTGACCAGCCAAAAACCCAATAGTGCAACAATGTCTTTACCGGATATCTGGCTAAATGCGCCGTCGTCTTCGGCGATAGCCTGAGTTACCTTCGTCGTTTCTTTCAGTGTTTCCGCTTGATTGGTGTTTTTCAGCAATGTACTAACTGAATCAATGGCATTACTGATCCCCTCAAAATAAGCCTGTTCTTTGAAAGCTGGCTTCACCTCTTCACGCAAAATGCGTGCAACCTTGCCATCCGTTAATTTACGTTCTAAACCGGAACCGACGGCGATACGCATTTTATGATCATCTGAAGCGATCAAAAACAAGATGCCGTCATTATCTTCTTTATTGCCCAACTTCCATTTATCAAATACACGGGCAGAAAATGCCTCAACAGTTTCGCTGCCCGTCGTCGGGATAATCAGAACTGCCATCTGTACCTTTTCTTCAGATTGCAGTTTTTTCAGTTGACGGGTCAGACGTTGGCGCTCTTCTTTCGTGAGTACCTTAGAGGTATCTGCCACACGCGTGTTTAGCGCAGGAACATCAATGGTGACTGTTTCTTGTTTTATCTCTTCTGCCGAGCTATTGCTTATTCCAATAAGCAATAAAAACAGTATAAAAAAGTATTTTATTATTAAAGTACAGTTTATTCTCGGTGGTATTATTGGCGCTCTACAACCATCCTTTGATATAGGGGGAATTATTAGCATTAACTATCCTTAACTCTTATTTATGATGTCAGTCACGCTTATTATATGGATATATCCCATTGCACGTCATTAAGAAAACGGCATTATTTTTTACGATAATGCCGTGGGTTAAATTTATTTTTCCACGTTAATTTTTGCTGCTCTGCATGCGGTTAATAATGCCAATATAGGTGCAATGGAGAAGAGCAAAAATAGCCAATGAGAAGAAGATGCGGCGCCGATTATACCGCCCGGCTGATAAAATCCAAATAAATTGACGGTCATTCCCCCCAATGCAGAACCAAATGCTGTGGCAAATAACTGCACTGTCGTAATGGATGAACCGGCGATGTTTTTATCCTCATCACTGGAAACCTGTAAAATACGGGTCAAAAGATGAGGCCAGCCGAATCCAACCCCAAAGCCAAATAATCCCAAGCCTAAGATTACCGGCAGTATTATCTGCCATTCTCCTGCCGATTGGGATGGCAGCAATGCAAGCAACAGCAACATGCCAACCAGCATGAAAACGGGGCCGCTGACAATCGCAAACCGTATCTTCGCCCCTTGCCAGCTCGCACTGAGCATTTCTCCTACCGTCCAGCCCACGGCGGCGGCAGCCACCATATAACCGGAAGCCAAAGGGGATTGCCCATGCAGCATTTGCAGAAAATAGGGGACAAAAACATCGCCCGATAAGCCAATGACCAATAGCGCGATCGTCGCGAATAAAACCAGATGGGGAGAACGCAAACTCAGGGCATTTTTAGGCAGTAATCTTGTTGAAGTCCGGCGTTCATGAATGACCAATAAAGCGACCAATATCACCGCCACAACAATACCGGTAATGTTGAGCCGGATATCTTGTGACAAACTGCCAGCGGAAACCGCCAGTACCGCGGCGGATAGTAGGATCAATTGCACAAGGGGCAATGCGGTTTTGGTTTTATTCTGTGCCTCTGTTTTAGGCAAAATCCGGTAGGTAAATACCGCATAACACAGAATAATCGGCAGCATAATGCCAAAAGCGTAACGCCATGCATTCATTTCAGCAAAAATCCCGCCAATCGCCGGCCCGATTAAGGTTGCAACGCCCCACATCCCCGATACCAGCGCCATCGCCCGAGGCCAAAGTGATTGAACAAAGACAAGATTAATCATCAAATAGGAAAGGGCAAACAGAAACCCTCCGCCAAGCCCTTGAATGGTTCTGCCAATCAGCATGATTTCCATCGTCGGTGCAAGGGTACACAGTAAGCTGCCGATGAAAAAGACCAGCGCGGCAACCAGATAAGCCTTTCTTGCGCCCGATGCACTCAATAATCTCGCAGAGAGAATAGAACCCATAATCGATGCCACAACAAACAAGGTGGTATTCCAGGCATAGAGATTCAATCCTCCAATATCATTGACGACAGAAGGCAGGATCGTAATCGCAATCAGGGTATTCGCTGCCATCAATCCCACGCCCAGTGAAAGTGCGATCGCACTCGGCGCATTTTCGCTGGAAAACAGATCCCTCCAGCGGCTTTCCTCAGTCTTTATCATCATTGTTGTCCTGACACAGGTTGAGTTGTGAAAAATCTTACGCTAAATTAAACAAGATAAATCTTGGAATAAATTAATGTCGGAATCAACAATATGTCAAGCTCAGACTTGGAAAATAGTATAATCGTTGGGCAAACCGTGAGTGATAAGCTACTAATGTTGCTAAAAACTCATGGTGCCTTACAAGCCTCTGATGCCGGCAACTTATTGGGAACAACGGGAGAAGCAGCCCGTCAGCAATTTGTCAAACTGGCTAAGGAAGGATTCGTTGAAGCAAAGTCAGAAACCAGGGGAGTTGGGCGCCCGATACAGCTTTGGCATCTCACAGAGAAAGGCCATGCCAAATTTCCTGATACCCATGCAGAACTCACCACGCAGTTGATCTCGATTATTCGCAGTCAACTGGGTGAAACTGTCATGGATTTGATTATCAGCACCCGCGAAAAAGAGGCTTTTGCTAACTATAAAAAGGCGATGGAAGGGGCGACCGGGTTACTGGAGAAAGTTGAGCGTCTGGTCTCAATCCGCTGCCGGGAAGGCTATATGGCTCATTATTCGGTTGAGGAAAATGGCGCTATTTTGTTTTTTGAAAACCATTGCCCAATTTGTGCCGCCGCCAAATTGTGTCAGGGGTTTTGCCGGACAGAGATAAAACTGTTTCGGGAGACCCTGCAAGCCAATGTGGAAAGAACGGAATATATCCTGAGTGGTCACCGACGCTGTGCGTATCGTATTACCGCCTCACAGGTTTGATATATAAAAAACCTACTCAACCCAGAGTTTGCGTAGGTTTTTTATGGATAAATTCTCAGGCAACTTAATCAAAGCTAAAATCGGTCAGTTCATCCTTGGTCGGCGCACCATTGGCTCCCGGACGGCTGACCACAATCGCGGCAACGCGGTTGCCCAGATCGACGGCATCGCGTAAAGACATGCCCTGAGATAATCCGGCCAACATTCCGCCACAGTGGGCATCACCGGCACCAATCCCATCCTCCGCCTTGACCTTATAAGCAGGAACATACTCTGGCTCGCGATTGGGCTGGCATATCCACGCCCCCTCAGCACCAACACGGGCAATGAGTGTAACACCCTGTTCATTGGCATAACGGCTGGCTTGAGTCTGGGTATCCCCCGCACCACACAGTAAGGCAACCTCATCTTTGTTTAAGCTGAGCAGGGTTCTTTCCACGGGCAGCGCTTGAATAAATGCAGGATCGATATCAATCAGGCGAGGGCCAAAATCCAAGACCAAGGTGATCCCTGCCGGCGAGTTCAGCAGCCATTGACGCAAATCATCCGCTTTGACATTGGCCAGTTCATAGCCGCTGGCATAGAGATATCCCTGTTCTGGCAGAGGGATCGTCGCCAATCTCTCTTGATGCCAGGCATCGTCACAACCGGGAACGGAGACATAGATACGTTTGCCGTCGGGCTTCATCATGGCAAAACACCAGCTATTGTCTTTGGTCGGATGACGCAAAGTCACTTGCAACCCAAGCTGTTCCATTTCGGTTGCGACACGTTCACCCCAAGTACCGTTACCGACAAAAATGCCATTGATCACCGGCGCTTGCAGCCGGCACAACGCACGCGCCACATTAAACGCACAACCCCCGACCTGCCGGTCAATTTCTTCTGCTTCCCAATATTCACTCTCTTGAAGCAATTCGGGGATTCTAAGCACAATATCCCCTGTCGCCGAACCCAACACAACGACAGGTCGTTGAGACTCCTTCATTTTTTGTACCTATTCAGCATCAAATACAGACCATAACAGACAAAACTGACGAAAAATGCCAGAAATAACCCAAGGCTGGAATTGGCAAAAATGCCCACCGCCCACGGGCCACTGATAAAGTCATTTTGCGTCACCGAGAAACCCGCCAATGCGCCCAGCAGCCAGCACAAGATGGGGAGCCATTTGATGCCGCCATTCGGTCCAACATAATTGAACAATTTATCCGGACAATAGCCCTGATTGCGGCGCAGTACGATGTAATCAAGCAGGAAGACGGCTTCCCATGAGGCCAGAAACACGCCGAAGAATATTAAGAAGGCGACAAACGGCCCCATGAAATCACCGGTCACAAACAGGGTATAAACCGCAACAGACAACACAATGGTGGAATCAATGGTCACCGCATGAACCCGTTTGATTTTTATGCCCAAGGTCAACAAATTCAAACTGGCGGAATAGAGGCTCATAACCGCCATGGTGACGATCCCCGCAATGGCGGTCATTAAATACGGGATCACCATCCAATCCGGCAGGATAGAGCCAATATGAGCAATAGGATTCTCTGAATTAGGCAGATCAGGTAATTGAACGGAGAGCAAGATCCCCGTAAACAGCAGCAAGACCAACGGGATCATGCCGCCTGCGGTGATTGCGGTAAAAATTTTTGCTTTGGCGGCGTTTTCATGTTGATAGCGGCTATAATCGGCGCCTGTCGCTGCCCATGCAATACCACTACCGGCAGCAACCACCGAAACAGCGGGCAGGAACCCTGTTAACCAACTGCCTGACGGCATGGTTAAGACAACTTGCCATTCTGTCGTGAACAGAATATAGAACACCACCACAAGCGTCATGACACCGAAAATTTTGGTGACCCAGCGCTGCATGGTGATGACCATCTCTTTTCCCAGCAACGTGACACCAATTGACAGGCCGGCAAACAATGCCATGCTGACCACCGTCAACAATGGGCTTTCACTCAGCCCGCACGCCTGAAACAACGCGGAAAGTGTCAAAGTACCGGTCACAATATTGATGGATTCCCACCCCATCGAGATGAACCAGAAAATCACTGTCGGCGCAATATTTCCCTTAATACCAAAAATCGTGCGGGAAAGCGTCAGCGTTGTGGTTCTGCCCAATTTACCGCTGAAACTGATATAGCCAACCAACGCAAAGCTGGACAGGCCAACCAGTGCCGCGAGTACGGATTGCAGAAAAGAGAGTTTAAAGGAGACGATGATGGCACCGTAAACAATGCCGAGAATGCCAATATTGGCGGCTGACCAGACCCAGAAGAGATCCAACGGTGTGCCTGTGCGTTCTGACGCAGGGACAATATCGATACCCGTGCGTTCTACCTTCCAGAACCGATGACGTTTTTGCTGTGTACTCATTATGTTTTCCATCACTGAGAAATGGCTCTGGTCATGGTGACAATGGCTCTCTTTCCCTAGGTTGGCGCAAATCACACACTTTACCGGAGTACCAAAAAATAACACCATCACCAGAGCACCACGTTCCCATATACCCTTCATCTTTCGAGCTACAGCTTTGTCAGATGTCATTCGAAACATATCGGATATACAGCGCCTGCCAATAGATCAGGTAGCGTCAGAAAGAAAACTTCCTCAACTCCCGATTTCTTATATAAGCAGGATTTATACTTTATCTGCCAATTAAGGCCAATGAAAGTCCAATTTTGTCATTATGTGATGCCAATCTAATTCCAATACACTCTATACCTTGCTGTACAGGCTAATGTACACTTAGGCCATCGAGTAACTGGGGTAAAAAAAATGCTGAATCACTTTGTTGACTGGGTATGCAAACAACTTGAAAAGAAAGGCAGTAGCCCTCGTTATATCCAACTGCAAAAAGCCATTGAAATGGCCATTGAAAAGCGATTATTGCATGTCGGCGAGTTTTTACCACCAGAACGCCGATTAGCTGAGCTTCTCAATATCTCCCGCGTCACCGTCAGTAAGGCAATGCAGCTTCTGGAGGAAAAAGGAGTCATCATACGTCAGCAAGGGATTGGCACTCAGGTGGTCAAACCGGGTGGTTCTTCACTCAATCAGGCGGTGGGTTTTACTTCTCAAGTGATTAAAGATGGGGGAACGGCCTCCAATTATTGGCTGTCGAGAAATATTATTCCCGCACCGGCCAAAATTGCGAAAAAATTGTCGGTTAACACCGGTGAACCTATCGCTGAACTGCGCCGCATCCGCCTTGCCAACGGGATGCCGGTTTCCCTGGAAAATACCTATATTCCCCGCCCCTATCTGCCTCATCCTGAACGATTGGAAGGCTCCCTGTATGGGTATTGGGAGGAGCAAAACATCCATCTCACCAACGTCAATCACAAAATCAAAGCCATTGCCTGCCCTGCGGATCTGGCCATCCTGCTTAATATCGCTGAAAGCTCGCCACTGCTACAGATTCACCAAATCAGCCAGAATAACCAAAATGAGATTATCGAATTCAGCGAAATTTTGTGTCGTGGTGATATTTATCGGCTGGATTTCAATTCTCCACAAAATATCAACATCAATTACAAACTCAAAAATAGTTAATAAATATAATCGTTTTTAGATGGACAACCCCCTTCACTTGAAGGGGGATATTTCGCCTAATACCTTCTTATCACTTATTATTCACGGCCTGTACCTGCCATCAAAAAACAAACTGACCGATAAGTAGCATATGATCTTTTAGCTGAGGAATTATTTACCTGCCGCCTCCAATTGCTGGTAAATATAATGCTTATAACTCTCTACCAGCGCATTATCCTGACAATCATTCAGTGCACCGTCACACAAATGGCGCATAAGCATATTGGCCTGATAAAACGCAGGAGCTGACAAACGGGCGCGTTCCAGAACCATGCCGCCAAGGAAGGATATATCGGTCAGCTTGCCCGTAGTTATCGGCGCCCCCTGTTGCAGATTATCCCGCAGCGTAAATTGGGTCACATGTGCCGGATCGGGCAGTGGAGAGTGATAACGGTCAAAATTTATGTTTGGCTGATGATCCCCAAAGTAGAGGAAAACCGTCGGCTTGTCGCGATGGGCAACAAAGTCACTGAAATCCTTGATGGCCGGATCAGACGCTGTGATTTTTTCCATGTAATGGCTAAATTTGCCCACTGCGGTCGCAGAATCAATGTTGCCGGCCAATCCATAATCATCATGATGGCTCTCTTCATAAGGGCCGTGTTCATACATGGTCAGAGAGAAAATAAAAATCGGCTTGTCTGTCTCTTTAGCCCGTTCTTTCTCCAGAATCGTTTTCACATAAGACAACATATCTTGTGTCGAAATTTTCCATAAATTTTCTTCCATGCCAGCGGGATAGCCCAGCTCCTGTGGTTGGATAATGCGATCAATCCCCAGTGTCTTGTAAGCATGTCCCGCATGGTAAGCGGACTTATTAAATGGGGTCAGCACCACCGTGTAATAACCGTTGTCTTTCATGGCGTGGAACAGGCTGTTTTTCAGGTGATCAACGACAAAATAGAACACCGCATTTTTACGCGAACCAAAATCATCCGTATTCAAGCCGGTCAAAATGGAAAATTCGGATAACCACGTCCCGCCGCCAAAAGTCTGTACCCTGAGCGGGCTTTGGGCACTGATACCGGCATCACGCTGGAACATGTACAGATCCGGCAACTGAACATGAGTGGGTAATTGGTAAATATGAGGATTAACGGTAGATTCCTGCAACAAGACAACTACATCGGGTTTCACCGCTGACTGAGTTTCCGGCAACGTCACTTTTTTCGCCTGCTGCAAGAAATAATCGGCCGAGGAGCCAAATTTCGGCGGCTGATATTGCGCATCCGAGGCAGACATCACCATATTGGTCACCGTTCCCCGCCCTTTCGGCAATTCATCTTGCCATTGGGTGTAGTAGGCATTCACAGTCAGATTGATATCCCAAATCCCCACAGCTATCAAAATGATACTGGCGAGACGCCATTTAATCCCTCGCGCAGGCGGCAACGCTTTCCAGCTCAATATCATGTTGAATATCAACCAGATAAACATCGCCACCACGGCAAGACCGGCCAGCCAATAATGGCGTAGTGTTTCCTGATTTGACGGGTCCAGCATAAGATTCAAATCAGAAAAAAACAGTTGCTCTTTGTAGTAATGGACTTTTATCTGGTTGAGGAATTTGAGGATGATAAACAAGGTTCCGGTTAACGCCGCCGAAAACAGCCAGCGCGCTGACACGAAAAAAGCCAGGCCAAAGATGGCGCCGAATACGCCGACAGACACCAGCGCGGGATAAATATCCCCGCTTTTCTCAAACACAATTATCAAAGAAGCGATTAGCAGCAATCCAAGATAAATCCTGGATATTATCTTTTTTTTCATACTTTATTGCGTCCCATACATGAGTTCAGTTTGCCAACCCGATGAAAAATAGCACAAGTTACCCAATCTACTGCAAATAAAATGCAACAGATTCGTCCAATGGAGACAATGTGAATTCAGCGGAGTTCAACGATTCCAGATCGAATTGCGGATAAATTGCGTGGTAAGAAGTTGTCGATATGAATAATATCCGAGTGACAACGCCCAAACGACACATCGATACTCACAGAGGTAAAAAATAATGAAACTAAAAAATAGTATTAATGATTATACCGAAGAGGAATTTCTCAAGTTATTACAAATAATTTGTGACTCAGATACAGAAACGGAAGAAGAACACCGTGTTCTTGTGAGACATTTTAGAAAAGTCACTGAACATCCCAGTGGCAGCGACCTTATTTATTTTCCAAAAGAAGGGGAAGATGATTCGCCGGCAGGGATTTTAAAAACGGTCAAAGAATGGCGACGTAACAATGGCAAACCGGGATTTAAACAAGGCTGATGCAAAAACACCAAAACCAGCAGATCCAAAACGCAATATCAAAAAATATCTTTAATGGAGAAAGATCATGGGAATTCAATTAAATCTAGTTTGGTTCGATAGAAAAAATAAAGATTTTGTTGGTGAGGAGTATTCACAGGATTTAGGGGATGATAATTCTGTCATTGAGCAATGCGGCTTGCCTTTACACGATACATTGAACAATGGTGTATTTGATGTATTAGATACATGGGTTCCTGTTTTACAAGGTAATTTTAAGCATTTGATTGATTTAGATAAATATTTTTATCAAATCTCATTTGATTATCGGGATTAATTCCAACCTCTCCACACCTATGCGGCTAAAAAACCCCTTCATCCCGCAAAACGTGCAAATCCGCTTTCCTGCGGGTAAACCCGGTACGATCAAAATATTCCAGTATTTGGATCGCTAATTTCCGGCCAATGCCTAATTCATCGCGAAAATCGATTGCCGTTATGTCTCCCTTCGCTTGAGAATAGCGGCGGATTAAATCAGCAAACTGCTGGATGCACTGACGATGGTAATAACGGTCGGGCATAATGGCGATAATCAGCCCCAATTGTGCGGCCTTGCGCAAAAGACCACGCAGGGTGGCTTCATCTTCCCCCATTTCAATTGCCAAATCGCGTACCCACCACGCTTGCGTTTTAAAATGGGGTTCTGCCTGCAACCACAAATTTTCCTGCTCCGCGGTAAACATCAATCCATGTTCAGGCAAGTGCAGCCAACCATGGGTTTGTTTTAGCTCGTCCTGTTCCAATAGCTGATGGATAAGTTGATAAACCAGCATCTCATCCAGTGCCGGCAAAACCATGCGTTTCAAACGCGCTTTGCCCACGCCCTGTTGATCCGGGTGTTTTTCGTGGTATTCCACGACAGCCTGTAAAAGTTTTTGTTGTGCCAGTGTCGCATGATGCTGCGAGAATACCCAGTCACCCGCAATCAACACCTTTATCCCGACCAGTAAGCGGTTGAGCTGACTTTCGGTCAACTGGCGCGCCCATGCAAAGTGGCTGAGTGACAATGCCCCACGGGTTAAAGATAAGGTGAGATTTTCTGCATGGCTGCCCGTTCGCGCCAGTTGGGATAACCAACCCAGAAATTCAGGCTGCCGTTTTCCCCTGCGTGGGGAATGTAAGCTAATGACCCGCGCCCCCGCCAGCGTCCTCTTGGCACTGATATCACGCAGTATCAAGCGATCATTTTCCGCCAGCCACAAAGGGCGATCCAGTGTCAGTTCAGCCAGCCAGCGAATTCAGGATAGAAATGCGCCCGGTGATATGGCTGGCGGCGTGGTGGATATGCAGGGATTGCCAGTTTTGCAGTGGCTGATCGGCTTCAATTTCGACTAATACTTTTTCCGCCGCAAGCCATCGGTTTTGGGATATCGGTTGCTGCGATAACAACCAGTCTCCACGGGAAATTTGCGCTTTGCTGATATCACCGACGATATTCAATGCAATACGCTGCCCCGCCTGAGCGCGCTGGGCAGGTTGATTCTGGGCATGCAGGCCACGCACTCTCACCGCTTGATCACAGCCCGTCAGCCACAACGTGTCACCGACATTGATACTGCCCGCTAACGCCGTCCCGGTGACAATCAATCCTGCACCTTTAATGGTAAAAACCCGATCAATAGCCAACCGAAAGCGTTGCTGCAATTTTTCATGCTGCGGATTTTGCCGAAAAGACGAGGAATGACGTTGATAAATTAACAGCAAATGTTCCCTCAGTGGGGTAATGCCTTGATCCGTGGCGGCGGCCGTGACAAACAGAGGCACCGATTGCCAACCTTGTGATGCCAATAATTGCCCTACCTGTTGCCGGACTTCCTCAATCCGTGCGGGTTCGACACTATCCGCTTTGGTCAGCACAGCCGTGAGAGCCGGCCGACCGATCAAACGCAAAATAGCCAGATGTTCCCGCGTCTGCGCCATCACACCATCATCACAGGCGACAACCAGCAGGATATGATCGATGCCACCTATCCCCGCCAACATATTGGAGAGGAATTTTTCATGTCCCGGTACATCAACAAATCCCACCGAAGACCCATCCGGCTGCGGCCAGTAGGCATAACCGAGATCG
>NZ_JAQRFJ010000150.1:0-1663 GCF_028599065.1 Xenorhabdus sp. PR6a
GGGGATACCTGTCTCCAATACAGCATCAATGAGAGGACTGAGTTTATGAATATGCTTGTGGCCAAAACGGGTGATAAATGTCAGTTTTCCGGGAATTTTGTGCGAGTTGAGTTTTTTGCATAGCCCAGTGATTAAATCAGGAGAAACTTGATCGCTGATTTTACATGCTACTGGATTATCTATATTTGATAACATCTCAACATGGGGACTATTTAAATCAAGGGTACGAATACCGATCCAAGGCCAATGGGTACTGCCAAGATATTTCCGTCCATCCGGTGTGGTTCTCAACTGAGAATGTTCGTAGTCCAATAGTAGGGCTTCATGGCTTGTCCAGACTTGTAAATTCATATCGGGTCTACTTCGAATATAATCATCAATCGTAGATAGGGTTTGTGAAGCCGCGTGATAACTGATTAACATCCGTTTGGGATCATTTATTCTGGCTTCCGGGATAGGTTCTGGGCTATTTACACAATCGCCTCGCCATACAGGTAATGTAATATTCTGGTATTTTTCAATTGCATTAGAACGTGGTTTTGCATATTGACCCGCAATGCGGCCAACTGTGATCACAGGTTTATTCAATAAAATAGAAAAAATGTCTGATAAGTTATGTAAAAAATCAATTTTTGGAACAACCGATTGTTGATCACATTCAATAACCCGCTCGGCACAATCACCCATTTGAATTATTACTGCCTTACCTAACCAAACTTTTTCCAATTGATTATAAAAATGTGCCAAATCTTTATGATTAATTAATGGCGGCAATCTCAACAATTCTTTTTTTATGGCGGATAATGTTTCCAAATTGTTCCAAATTGGTTGCTGCCATGGAGAATTAATAATTTCCAATGTATTCATCTGACTAATACTCCACTTCTAATGAAGGGTGAATTAACAATTTAATCGAGAACATATTCCTTATTAATAAGCAAGGCAACCGAATGAATGTTTTTAAGCAAAACAAAAGTGAAATAAATACTTTCTTAGGCTGTATTTAAATCAAAATGATAAATTTTTGCATCAAAATAGTGTTTTAATCACTTGAATTGAACGATATTTACTCACTCATACGGTTTTCCTGTATTAATAACAGTGGTGATCCTACATGAAGCTAGATGAAATTAATCATCCATAATGCACCCACACATTGTCAACTATTAAAATAAAATTATTATTCAAAAAAAACATAACTAATTGTTTATTAATGATTTAAGTTAAACAAAAAACCCAAACACCAAAATATGATTTTCTTTTGGAAATCATTTGACTGACTTTAGGGTTACATTGTAGACTTTGTCTCATCAGTATCTTAGGCTATAGAAACATATCAAAATGAACAAAAATCATTCTATAACATTTCCCTAACATTCATTAAAGATTACTTAATATATATTCACTAATTTAATCCACATTAAATATGGGGAGACTTCCCGCATGATTGAAAAACAAGTTGGACAGTTGCGTACTATACCAAATATTTTGAGTGAAATAGTAAATAAACATTCTAATAAAACAGCGTTAATATTTAATTCAGAAAAATTATCATATCGTGATCTCTGGGAGCAATCATCCCAGATAGCATTTGTTTTACAAAAAATGAAGATAAAAAAAGGGGATAAGGTAGCAATTAATATAACTCGCAGCCTTGAATTAT
>NZ_JAQRFJ010000151.1:0-1644 GCF_028599065.1 Xenorhabdus sp. PR6a
GTTCAAAGGGCTCACACATTCCTGCAAAAGTCTTTCACCCACAACTGCTGGGTGACTGCATTGCCACGCCAGTGACTGCTAACTTTGCGAATCCTTTCGCTATCTTCCAGCAGCCTTGCACACTATTTCACAGTTTTTGTCCAGCCTCAAAGATAAATTTAATTCTTTATTAACAATGGGATAATCTGATTAATAATAACCACAAGTATCAGCGATATCAGCATAGGAATAGCCATTCCCCTGCTCTTTCTCTAACTTTTGCCTTGTTTCTCTATAGCAATGGCGTTTAGTCTGTTCTCTAAGGTGCTGCATAAATTGGTTGTTTTCCATATAGGGAGAAGTCTTAAGATGTAGTTCACCCCAATCAAAAGGAAATTTCACGTCATTTTTCTGCTTAAATTTATCATGATATTCTTTTAGTTCATCCTCCCGCTTCTCGGCCAAGGCATTATCTTCAGCCAGTTTCTCCGTATTCCAATGTCCATGATCTAAATTGTTTCTCTTTTTCAGATACTCTTCTGAGGGTTTGTTATCCGCTGGTATGTCGCTTTTGTAGCTCAAATCAAAAGCCAAGGCTTGAGAAAAACAGACTGACAAAATAAAAAATAGGCAATAGGTTCCTTTGATTTTCATCTCTTTCCTTAGGGAATGGTAACAACGAATTACTATTTAATAATCATTATTACCTGAGGTCAACATGCTAATTTCTGTATGTTTTGCAGCCAAACAAGATAACTCTTTACAAATCAATATCATTTCAACATGCTGTATACGGTTTTCCATTATAAAAAAATAAGTGAGATTCTGATGCATTCATACCCTATTTATCATGTCGATGCCTTCACAGAAAAATTGTTTTCAGGCAATCCTGCTGCTGTTGTTTTACTGGACAAATGGCCAGAGGATGAAACACTCATTTCTCTTGCTGCTGAAATTGGCCTTCCTGAAACTGCTTTTTTAGTAGAAAACCATCTGCGTTGGTTTACACCTAAAGTCGAAGTAGATTTATGTGGGCATGCAACATTGGCGACCGCGTTTGTCCTTATAGCCCACCGCAATATTCAAGATAAGTCCCTTACATTCAAGAGCCGCTCTGGTGAACTCCGCGTTTCTCACCAAGATGGCGTTTTTACATTGGATTTTCCTATCACCGATTGCCATGAAGAAAACGCCCTCATTCCTGTTATCCAAGATGCTCTGGGACAAAATGTTTCTGCCGTGTTTGCTTCACATGATCGCTATATTTGTGTTTTGGATTCCGTAGAGCAAATCACCCATACTCAGCCTGATTTTGCTAAGATTGCTGCCCTGCCCTTGCCAGGACTGACTATTACCGCTCTCGGTGATTCATCCGCTGATTTTGTTTCACGCTATTTCGCGCCTGCCAAAGGTGTTGATGAAGATCCTGTCACTGGCTCCAGCCATTGTGTTCTTGCCCCTTTCTGGGGAAAGCGGCTTGATAAAACTGAGCTTCGTGCCCGTCAATTATCCGAACGAGGGGGTGAGATGTTATGTCGAATCGATGGAGATCGTGTTTATCTGACAGGCAAAGCAAAACTCTTTTCATACGGTGAGATACTGCTTGAGAATATATAACGCCTTATTTTTAATAATAATCGGCACAAAATCACTGTAGATAAGTGT
>NZ_JAQRFJ010000152.1:0-1553 GCF_028599065.1 Xenorhabdus sp. PR6a
TGTGAGGTCGATAAATCCCCCGCTGCCCGACCAGTCGCCTTCCCGTGTTGCGGGCACCTGCTGGACACGGCTGAGCAACTGCCTGACCGGTGTCAGGTAAAAACGCTGATACAGCCCGTCGGGCAAGGCACTGTTTTCCCACAGCTGCCGGAGACACTGCCGGCGCAGGGACGTGGCCAGTAACTCATCGGCCGACTGCGGCCGGAAATAGCCCAGGCTGTCTTTCGGCGGGGGAGGCGATTTGGCTTGTGGCGCTGTCTGACGGGTAAAATGGGATTTAAAACGGTTAAACATCGCGGTTCCTCTCTGGTTCAAATTTGGCCCAGTGTCGGTGAATCCCAGCCTGAAACAAGGAAAAACTCTTTCTGCGATAATGAAAATTAATCTGACTCGATTCACCCCGTGTTTGACTTACCGAATCACCTTAATTTTCTTCATAACATCAATCAATTAACCCCATTTAAATACAAAAAAGCGCCCCGAAAGGCGCAAAAGTGAAAAAGAATTCAGGCCGCGGTTTGCGGTTGCGGTTGGCAGGCCTGCAAACGCTGCGACCAGTTACCCAGATAATGAGCCGGCGTGTAACGTGTCCGCTTGCGGTCATCATCACACAGGGCATCCCCGATGGTCACCTGTGCCGGTATCCCCGTCAGGGACAGCTGGATATAGGCCATCACTGCGGCCAGCGGGTCAATATCGATGACCGATACCCACAGGCAGCATAACGGGTCATGCCCCTGCTCCCGCAGCTCTTCGGCCGCAGCCAGTGTCATACAACCCGAACCGCAGGCGGGCTCGTGTAACGTCACAAAGGGTTTTTCCTGTAACAACGCTGAGATATCCTGAAACTGAATTTTCGCCATCATTCTGGCGACCCCCCAGGGGGTAAAAAACTGCTGAAGGTGCGTATCCCCGAGTTCCAGTAACATAAATACCCTGCCCAGAAAATCACACGGTTCCTGGGCTAACCCCAGCACTACCTGGGAAAACAGCTGCACAATCCGGTCAACATCGTCCCGGTCGTACCTTTTAATGGTTTTCAGGTAGAACTGTTCAAGCTCGTCACTGTAACAATACCTGTTGTGGATGGCCGCCATCGCACAATAACAAAAGTCCCGAAAGACCTGATAGCGGGAATGACCGCGGGCTGTCTGGTTAAACAGGGTAATAAAGGTGTTTTGATAATCAGTCCGAGAAGACATGATGTGTTTTCCTTGCCTGAAAATAAGGGGAAAACACGTCCCGAAAGGGGAAGGTGTCTTCCCCTTTCGGTTGGAATAAAAATGCGTTTAGGGTGAGTTAAATGAATACTATTGCCCGGCCGCAATAGCCGGCACCGGCAGGTGAGCATTCGCTTTTTCACTGTTGACCAGATAGAGCGCCGGGCGGTTTTCCCGTCCTGACAGCCCGCTGCCGCTGTCCACATGCTCCCCCTGGTCATAGCAGTCATAGCCTTTAAGACCGCTGACCGGCTCGCTGTACCAGTGGCGGATCTCGCAGTCAAAAATGGCCGACAGCGCGCCCATCAGTTCGGCGGCAGGCGGCACCCAGGG
>NZ_JAQRFJ010000153.1:0-1518 GCF_028599065.1 Xenorhabdus sp. PR6a
TCTTAGGTTGGCTGACCTCAGAAATTGCCGACACGTTCGTTGATACCGAAGAAACCGATCTTGTCAGCGGTGACGGCAGCAAAAAAGCGAAAGGCTTCCTGTCTTATCCCCGTGATTCCCAAGCCGACAAAGCGCGCGCTTTCGGCACCCTGCAAAAGCTGGAAGTTGCCACCCTTGAAGCGGATAGCCTGATTGACCTTAAATTTTTGCTCAAGAACAAGTACCGCAAGAATGCTGTATGGGTGATGAACTCCACGACTGCCGCCAAGGTACAGAAGCTGAAAAACGGCAACGGGGATTATATCTGGCGGGAACGTTTGCAAGCCGGTGATCCCGATATGCTGCTGGGCTTGCCTGTCCACTACCTTGAATTTATGCCGGATAACGTTATCGGTCTGGGTGACTTCAAGCGCGGTTACTTCATCGTTGACCACGAAACAGGCACCCGCACTCGCCCCGACAATATCACTGAACCGGGATTTTATAAGGTGCACTGTGATAAATATCTGGGCGGGGGCTTAGTGGACTCCAACGCAATCAAGGTGCTGGAACTGAAAGCCGGCAAATAAGCGAGAGGGGCACAGCGCCCCTTTTCAGTCTTGGAGTCCATAAGATGAAGAATGATTTTGAAATCCGCACCGCTTCCTTGTCAGCGTCAGATAAAAAGCTGGTCGGCTACGCGATCCGGTGGAACAGCCGCTCACACCTCTTGTGGGATGAGTTTGTCGAACAGTTCGCCCCGAATGCCTTTCGTGCCAGTTTAACGGCGGGTACTGATGTTTTGGCGCTTTATGAACATGATCATATGAACCTGTTAGGCCGCACCGCCTCCGGCACCTTACAGCTTAGTGAAGATGCGACTGGGTTACGTTTCGAGTTAACCCCGCCGGATACCCAATTAGGCCGCGATGTGCTGACTTTGGTTGAGCGCGGGGATATCTCTGGTATGTCCTTTGGGTTCAGGGCATTGAAGGATCAATGGGATATTGGTCAAGAACCGTATGTCAGAACCGTCTTGGAGGCTGAATTACGGGAAATTACGATCACCAGCCTGCCCGCCTACCCTGAGAGTGGGGTGGAGATTGCCAAGCGCTCACTCAATGGGGTTACGCCCCGTGCGGCTGACTTGCGTCATTACTGGCTGCAATTGTCTGAGGTGTAACCATGTGGCCGTTTAAGCGTAAAGCGCCTGAAACCCGCAGTATGATGATGGAGGAGTTTCTTTCTCTGGCGGGCGTATCTAACACTAAATCGGGGGAGCATGTTTCACCGTCCACGGCAGAGGGCTTACCCGCCGTGATGAATGCCGTCACGGTCATTAGTGAAGCCGTGGCCTCTATGCCTTGCTACCTCTATCGGGTTCAACACCAGAACAGTAAAGAGTCCCGCGAATGGCTCAGTGATCACCCGGTGGATTACTTGCTCAATGAGTGCCCGAATGACTGCCAGACCCCGTACCAGTTCAAGCGAACCCTGATGCGTCATTGTCTGTTAAATGGTAATGCGTATGCGGTGATT
>NZ_JAQRFJ010000154.1:0-1495 GCF_028599065.1 Xenorhabdus sp. PR6a
GATCAAAACATCAGACCGCGTATATACCAGTACAACTTATTTGTCCTCAATATCCTGATAATACACCTGCCGGATATAGCGCCCCCGCCCATCCCCGTGCCCCAAATCCATCGACACCAGTGCCAGCGCTTCCCGTTCGCTGAACCCCTGAGCTTTGTAATGCGCGCCGGATTGCTGCGCAAAATGGTAACGCATACTGTGCGGCGCTTGCTGACCCACCAGTCCGGCACGTCTGACCACGTAACGGTAACGATCTATCGCCTGATGGATCGTGGGCTTATCAATCAATCTGCCGCTGCATTCTGCCTTTGCCCGCTCCGCATAATCAATGGCGTGGTACAACGCGGCACGGTCGAGGATGATCGTCTGCCTCGGCCGCCCGCCTTTGGTGCCAAATACTATCCGCACGGAGGTATGGCCGTTTTCCAGCGCTTTTTTCCAGGTGGCTAAGGATTTACAGGCTTCCACCGCTTCTTTGGTGCGCAACCCCAGCACATACGCCAGTTGCATCACCGCAGCCACGCCCCGGTCTTTTTGCTCGACCTGCTGAAAAATTTCTCTGAACGCTGTCGGTGTCAGCGCAGCCTTCGTGCCCTTGCGGCTCATCTCCGCAATACCGAGTGCCCGGTTGCTCAGACGCGGATTATCCAGTGTAGCCAACTTAAGCTTTCCGGCCTGCGCTAAAATCGCTCTCAGTGCTGACATCTCATTTTGCAGTGTCCTGTGACTAATATGGTCAGTCTTACGCTGAGTAATATAGCGCTCAATATATTTCGCCTTGAGGCTATCCATTTGCCTGAGTTTAATGCCGTTGTTTTTCAAATAGTCGAGGAACTGCTGGGCAATGCGCTCCCGGTCAGCAACCGTGGCAAAACTCCCGCCGGCTTTTCGGGCGTGGGTGATAAATTCTTTTCTGAACCGTTCAATTTTCGAACGTGCCGATTTCTGCGCCATCCTCGCATCTCCTGCTAATTTGCTTCTATTTCATTCATTTTTCATTCATTTTTAAACAATTTCCTGCGTGTCGGTTCAGGTTCACCGCTCCGTGGTGCGTCAGATAATGTGTAGCAGGAGAAGGTTGCGTTGAGTTTTTGCAGGAGCTCGCGACGTGCTCAGCACAGCGATGAAATGCTCCCCGTTCAGAGCCTGAAACAGTCAGGGTGAACGCCTCATTATCTTGACGTGGGTAATCTCTCCTTTTTACGGTATCAGCCTGTTGCAAGGCGGTGGGTTAAAAAACAAACGGAATAAAGTGAGTCAGAAGCGGAAAAATGCCCGTGACAACGGGTTACTTTGAGTAAGATGTGGATCAAACCAGTCGTAAAGGCAGGCCGGGCGTGTTCTGGACGTGGGTCGCCTGGCGGCGTCACTTGGTAATCGCGCTGCTTTTACACAAGTGACGCCGCACAACAGTGGACGCTGAAATCATTAGCGCCCTCTGATCTTTTCGTGCAATCGCTGTACAGAGATCAGGACGTTTATCGTCAGTGTTCAA
>NZ_JAQRFJ010000155.1:0-1457 GCF_028599065.1 Xenorhabdus sp. PR6a
GAGATCAAGAGACTTGGCCAGTAAATAACCTTCAATGAGGGCCTGTAGCATAAACCAGCCTTCCCACAGCCTTTCCCACCCAACGCGACCGTTACGTTTCGAATCATACCAGCCAGCGAGTTTACCCAGACTGATATAGGCCCAGTAGAGGCTTGGGGCTGTTTTAGGGGGCTTTGCCTTCTCCTGCTTCGACCAGAGTAACCTCCACGCCAGTGGACTCAGGAGCGTTTCACAGCTTTGCTGTTCCGCTTCTTTCCTGTTCAAGCCAAGATAGCGCAGTTGATGGACCCGTACGGCGATAAACGCGAGTATGACAACCATTTTTTCCAGGTTATCCTTACTTTGCATTCGCAACCCTTCAACCTGTGTTCCACTGCTTTTCCACGCCTTGTGGAACTCCTCAATCAGCCAGCGTTTTTCATAGTAATCCAGTACCCGTTGGGCCTCTTCCTGATTGTGCACGGGCTCTGACGTCAGCAGGTGCCAACAAAGGGCTTTATCCTGGTTGATTTCCTGACAGGACACATAGTACAGCGCGATCGACTCTCCGGGTTTTTGAACCGGCCTTTTGACGGTCACAGGGGCATAACGGACTTCACAAATAGCCTCGCGCGCCTTGCGATCACCACGCTGGGCAACGTGAACCCTTCTTTCTCCCGCAGGTTGTAAAGCCTCATTAAAGGTGTACAACGTTTCTTCACTTTCTTCCAGACGGCGGTCTTGCATTGAGCGGATAACAAAACGATGTTGATTCATGATCTTATAGGTCAGGTATTCAATGACATCTGACTCACGATCACAGACGCTAATGACCTTCGCCATATCGGGACCCAGACGGGCTGCCATTGCCCGTGAAGCCGCTTCCCACTTATGGCTTTCTTTTTCCTCATAAGCGCGGCTATGACGTTGTTTTTTCTTGCCATAATCCCTGATTTCTCTCACCCAGCGTTTTTGCTCAATCAACCCCACAACGTGTTGTTGACCCGGCGAAAAAAGCAGGACTGAGTGCGCCAGCATTCCCGTGGGTTTTGGGTGGGAAGAGGTATACCCCATCTCGTCCCTGACGGTCTCGTGCGTGAAACTCAGTGTGGTGGTGTCTTCCAGTGCGAGCAGGCAATCATAGGATTTGGCCTGCTCCGCCGTGGCAGCAAAGCCCGCCTCTGCTATCGACCCCGCGTCAATATTTCCATTACGAATAAAGCGATAAGCCGCTTCAATATCGGCCGGTGTTTTTAGCGATTGCACAATCGATTGTCCTATATGATTAGCGAGCGATGATGTGAACTTAACCAAGCGTGTTGTCCGTCGGTAATCGCCTAAATTTGCCCGGGAGAATATGTCTTTTGCCCATTGTTCCGCATCCGTTAAAAACATGCCAGTTTACCTTAATTTATGGTTTTATACTGAGATCTATCATTGAGGCAAACGTTCAAAAAAATCCCTCAATTTTTATTGAA
>NZ_JAQRFJ010000156.1:0-1439 GCF_028599065.1 Xenorhabdus sp. PR6a
TCCGGTTTAATCACTTTCTAATGGAATCGTTTTTCAGGCGAGTACTACCGGCAGTTCAGCGCGCAATACGATCAAGCCATAGGTTGTTTCCAGCGTCACGGGATGATCCAATAAGCCGCTTTCTGTCAGCCAGTCACCCGCCAGATAAAGCTCGCCATTTTCTCGCACCCAATCGATCCCCTGATAAGGGTGGTTTTCGGTATTGTGGAACAATATGGCGAGATCCTGCTCGGTTTCTGGTTCAATCAGTGACAACATCAAGCCGTTGGCGAATTGTGCGATATGAAACAGTGCATCGGCCGAAAAACCAATTTGATTGAGCATATTGCCACTGATCACACATTCCGGCAATTCAGCAAAGTGAGATGAAAAATGAAGATCCATAAATACACTCCTTGTGAGAATTGAGTTGTTTTTACGTAAGCGTCCGGTCATCTTACCTTGCTTTGTCAGATATGACCTATATCACAAAAAAAGGAATTATTTAATGCCATTCCATTCAATGTGACTTATATTAAAAACGCTATACTTTTCATGTTCTATTACATTAACTTCCTTGTTTCTGGTATTAGATAATTTATAGAAGCCTCAATGGTCGAGCCCATTGAGGCTTCGTCACTTATTATTGGATTCCACTTACAGGTTAAGTTTAGTTTTTTCGTTATTGAATTAATAATGAAAATAGTTAAATTAGAAAGCGTTTAATATATTGTAAAATGGATTAGAGAAATTGATAAACGATACCGCTAAAAAAGATAATAGCCAGAAAAATAAAAAACGGTCTCATTATTTTTTGCCTTACAAAACGACGTATGATTTGCGCTTAACTAAAAGAGAGCCAAATTTAATAAAAATACTGATGCAAATCCAGGGCTATGAATATGGCTTTTTGACCGTGTTGGGTGTCCGCCCTTTATCTCAGCGGGGTAACAATAAAAACAGTGCCATCTATGTCGTACGGTGCCGGTGTGGTAAATACGCCGTCAGGACACTCAAGGCCATCAAAAATCCGGCTAATGTTAATGACATGTGTGAGCATTGCCAACACCTGTTTAAGCTAAGGTGCAGAGAAATCTTTCGCACTACCGGAAAAGATACCGATTTGTCAGAATTAACAGGCATTAAATATAAAAATTCTTTAGAAATTAAAGAATAATAGAATAAGGCGCACTTTGGCATTGAATTTTCGGTATACGCCTGATTCTCTCCCCGTGGAGCAGTCTGTCAGATATTATAAATGGACATTTGACCCTGCCAGATACACACGCTACCATCTGAATGTGACTATCTGTGATCTTATCGCCTGAAAGGATCACCTTCGGGTGGCGAACTAAAACTCCTGTAGCCTGTAAGGGAGAGCATCACAATGCGGTACATCTGCGCACTTTTGGAAGCAGATATCGTCGGACACATAACCCACCGTCCGGCGATGAAAGTTA
>NZ_JAQRFJ010000157.1:0-1346 GCF_028599065.1 Xenorhabdus sp. PR6a
TGGCCCGCAGAAGCCCGGCTGGCGGTCATTATTGAAACGGCCACGCTCAGCTCCACCGAAGTAGCCGAGTATTGCCGTAAAAAAGGGCTCTATCCCGAGCAAATTCAGCAATGGAAACAGGCGTTCTTACAAGTGCCTGCCCGTGACGATAAGGCGGCATTAAAACGGAGCCAGAAAGAAAACAAACAACTGAAACGTGAACTGGCCCGTAAGGAGAAAGCGCTGGCGGAGGCGGCAGCGATACTGGTTTTGCGAAAGACGTTGCAGGCACACTTCGGGATGGACAACGAGGAAGACTGACCTGTACGGAGGATCGTCAGGTGATTAGGGATGCGGTGAGCAAGGCGGCCGGGGCGGGTGCCCGGTTGACGGTCGCGCTTAAAGAGATCCCGTTGAGCCTGCGCACCTGGCGGCGCTGGCAAAAGAGCCCGGAAGACCGACGGCCGTTGGCTGTCCGGCCCAAGTCGGCAAACCGATTAACCCCAGAAGAAGAGCAACAGATATTGGCCGTGTGTCACCAGCCGGAATATGCCAGCCTGCCCCCTTCCCAAATCGTGCCACGATTGGCCGATAACGGTGTCTATCTGGCGAGTGAATCCACCTTTTACCGGGTATTACGACGCCATGGTGAGGTTCATCACCGAGGGCGGAAGCGGACGGCACACAAAAGAGGCAAACCGACCACATGGACAGCCACCGCCCCCAATCAGCTTTGGGCATGGGATATTACGTGGCTCCCGTCAACAGTCAAAGGCCGCTGGTTTTATCTGTATATGATACTCGATATTTTCAGCCGGAAAATCGTGGGTTATGAAGTCCATGAAGCCGAGAAGGGGGAGCTCGCGGCGGAACTGGTTCAGCGCACGGTCTGGAAGGAAAAATGCGGGCATAACCCCCTGGTATTACATGCTGACAATGGGGCGGCGATGAAATCTCAAACCCTGCAGATCAAACTTCAGGAACTGGCTATTACTCCCTCACACAGCCGCCCACGGGTCAGCAATGACAATGCCTATGCGGAATCGTTGTTCCGGACGCTGAAATATGTGCCGGCGTGGCCGGAAGAAGGGTTCAGTGATCTGACCCAAGCGCGTATCTGGGGGGATAACTTTACCGGCTGGTATAACGAAGTACACCGTCATAGTGGGATAAATTATGTGACACCGGGCCAGCGGCACAGGGGTGAAGACAAAATGATTTTAAAACAGCGGGATGCCGTTTATCGCCAAGCTAAGCTCACACGTCCGGAACGCTGGTCGCGCAGCACAAGAAACTGGCAATGGGTAGGCACAGTGGCCCTGAATCCTGAGCGAGAAAAACAGGCAGCTTAAATTCATTAAGGGTGC
>NZ_JAQRFJ010000158.1:0-1340 GCF_028599065.1 Xenorhabdus sp. PR6a
AATAATATACTGTGTAAGATCTAGAATAATTGGCGGAATTTGTTATACGATACCAGCAATGGTGTGAAAGATGTGTAGTGTGTGAATGGAGCAGACATCAAAAGTTACTGAGTGATTTATTTGTATATGGAACATTAAATATTAATTTGATATATACCCAATAAACTTGAAAGTGCATGAGTAACCATTATTTATTAACTTGATTTATAACAATTAATTCCTGAATTAATCATGCATCTTGAAGTACCATGAGTATATATTTAAAATCCCATGCTCATATAATAAGTGAAAAATAATTTTACTTCATATAATAAGTTCTTTATTTAATTATTTTAAATTTTAATTTCTTTACAAACGTCAGGGGATAAATTTTTCATAAACAAGGAGTCTGACATGAAAGTTGCTATAATTGGGTGTGGAAATATTGTACTTAAAGAGCATATACCTGCTATGGTTTCGTTAGGCATTAAAATTTATGGCTTATGTGATTTATCTCCTAATAATATCGATGAGGCAAGGAGCTTACTTAACTATGAGGTTGCAGGTTTTTCGTGTTACAAAGAGCTTATCAATAAAGTAAAACCTGATACACTTCTGGTTGCATTACCTCATAATATGTATTATGAGGTATTGGATTATTGCAGCAATTTTCCCATGAAAATTATCAAAGAAAAACCGTTTGCACTTACATTATCTCAAGCGAAAATATTCAGTGATCTTTCACGTGGCAGAAATTTTAAAATTTTCACCGTTTGCCAGAAAAGATATACACCAGCATACGAAATCTTGAAATATGAAATAAAAAAATCTGAAGAAAAAATCTCTCAGTTAACTATAAGATATACTATTCCCAGCAAAAATCCAAATGGTAATTGGAGAAGCCAATATTCCACATCTGGAGGTGGTGTATGGCTGGATATGGGTTATCATGTTGTGGATATAATTAATTATCTTTTCGATGGTAAAGAAATTAAGATAAACCATGCCAGATTAATTAATTCTTCGTGCGGCGATTATAATGTTGATGATATAGCATTTGTTGAGCTTGAATGCGATGGGGTTATTATCTTTGCTTATATATCTTGTGTAGAGATTGAAAAGCATGAAGATGTCACTGCTTATGGTCAGAATGCAATATTCCATGCTGATAAGAAAAAAGTGAATATAAAAAATAAAAAGCAAGAGATTATAAAATCTATCGAAATTGAAAGTATTTCACCTTTCGTAAGAATGTATAAAGATTTTCTCTTTGATGGTGGAGAGGCAGGCTTTGAGCGAAATTTAAATAGTTCTATCGCTTTAATGCGTGTTTTAGAGCGCGCTTTTAAAAATAGTAACTT
>NZ_JAQRFJ010000159.1:0-1311 GCF_028599065.1 Xenorhabdus sp. PR6a
ATGGCACCGTCCCAACAGGGAAGCCCCCTGCGGGGGCTGCACGGGGCGGAGAGGGCGAGCACGGCAACGAGCAACGGAGCGCAGCGCAGTGCGAGCCGCGCGCAGCAAGTCGCAGCGGGGTCGGGGCGGGGGAGGTAAACACGGAGGCCGCAGGCCGACCTGCCTACAGGGGGGTTGGCCGGACGCGGGCAGGGCAGCTAAAGAAGAAGCCGGCTGGCTGAACGGTGGCAAGGCGTTGGCGTTTGTGCGCGGTGTTTGCCAAGGACTGGCTCAGCCGGTCAGAGCAGAAGGCGCCAGCCTTGTGCGGCGGCACCCGGCGATGCCGATAAGCGGGGGCACCGACATAATGCAGATTGTGCGATGTGAGCCGCTTTGCGGCGGCAGGCAGGGCAGCGGGGCACAACGGCGAATTTCGCACAATCCCCTCGCATTATGTTGAATAGGCTTTGGGCGGCCTGCACCGGCTTAACGGGGACGCCCTGGCCCAGGCCGCCCATTGCCTATTTACCCCCGCTATCACCGGGGCCGACGGGCAGTCCGGCCACGGTCTGCCCCCGCACCGAACCCTGCCCAACTCAACGGGGATGATCGGGCTGTCCCGTGCCGCTGCCGTCACTGCCTTGCGCCGTGTCGCTGTCTGCCTTTCCATCCCGTTCGGCGGGGTGCGTCTGGTGATGCACTTTCTTAAGCTGCCCGATGGCCACCCGTGTGTAACGTTGCGTGGTATCCAGTTTCTCATGCCCCAGCATCGCCTGGATATGCCGGATATCCGCCCCGTTGTCCAGCATCTGCGTGGCCATTGAGTGCCGGAACAGGTGACAGGCCCCCGGTTTGTCCAGTTGTGCCTGCTCCCGGATGGCTTTCGCCGCGATTTGTGTCAGTTGTCCCAGACTGAGTGGCCGACCCTTTTGCGTGATAAACAGATACCCGCTGTCATGCTGTTCGGACAACCGTGGCCGCCCGTGCACCAGATAGCGTTCCAGCCAGTGCAGCGCCCGTTCTCCGATGGGCACTACCCGGTCTTTGTTGCCTTTGCCCTGCCTGACGGCCATCGCGCCACGCTCAAAATCGATATCCCCTTGCCGGAGATGACGCAGCTCCATGCGGCGAATGCCACTACTCCAAAGGACTTCCAGCATCACCCGGTTGCGCAGCCCCAGCACACTCCCGTCAGCCAGACTGTCCAGCACCTGCGTGGTTTCACGCTCACTCAATATCTGGGCAGGCAACCGCCGCTCTTCTTTTGGCAAGACCAGCAACTCCGTCGGGTTGTAGAGGATGTGATGCCGTTGCAGTAACCAACGGAACCAC
>NZ_JAQRFJ010000016.1:0-70181 GCF_028599065.1 Xenorhabdus sp. PR6a
CCATAGTTTTCAATATCTTGCCAACCTTCGGCACCCGCCATGATGGCGCTGATAACAAGAAAAATGACATCAATCAGATCATACTGACGATGGGTATCGGAGCGAGTTTCTTTAACAACGGATACTGGCTGCTGGATTTTGAAAGGTTTCCCCTCTGGCTATAGCAAAATTATAAACCGCTTGTATTATTTCCCTTGCCTGTAATGCAGTAGCTCTAGCACCCCGTTCCTTTATCTTCTCGCATAAGTCCCTGACCATGACGGTATTTATTTCAGTCATCAAATACCGTCCCAATACCATCATGATTTCCCTCTCTAATACCGACAGTTTCATCTTTCTGGTACTATCCGCAAACTCAGCATTATCAAAATAGAGCTTGGCATAAGCTGAAAATGCATTTGATTTATCAAGTAATTTCTTATCTATTCTTTTTTTTGCTGATGGAGAAAAACCATCAGAAATCATTTTTTTGGCGTCAACTAACATTTTTCGCGCCTCTGCTAACGTAATACCGTCAGCACCGTACTTACCAAAGGTTACTGTTTCCCTGCGTCCATTTATACGGTAATCGTACCGAAACGAGACTATACCTGACTTTGTCACGGCTACATATAGTCCGTCACGGTCGGAAATCTTGTATAATTTATCAGTTGGTTTTAGGTTTTTTAACTTTGTATCTGTCAGCATAACGGCACCCTTTTTATTGATCTGATACCGTCAATTTCAGGAAGATTTCTGACGGTATTACGAATCATTTAATATAAATCATTTTGCGATACCGTTAAAAATACCGTCAAATAGTCCATGCTGATATGGTGTGTTTTGGTGAGACATGGAGATAAAAAGACCCTAAAATCAGGGTCTTAATTAGAAAATGATAATGATTTGGTGAAGCTTGGGAGGGCGTTATATCATTCCCACTCAATGGTTGCGGGTGGCTTACCGCTGATGTCATAGACGACCCGCGAAATACCATCAACTTCATTAATGATTCTGTTCGATACACGACCCAAGAAATCATATGGCAGATGCGCCCAATGAGCGGTCATAAAGTCAATAGTTTCTACCGCACGCAAGGACACAACCCAGTCGTATTTACGACCATCACCCATCACACCCACAGAGCGGACTGGCAGGAATACGGTAAATGCCTGACTAACTTTATGGTACAGATCCGCTTTATGCAGTTCTTCAATGAAGATAGCATCAGCACGGCGCAACAGGTCACAGTACTCTTTCTTGACTTCACCCAATACGCGAACACCAAGGCCTGGGCCTGGGAATGGGTGGCGGTAGAGCATTTCATAGGGTAGCCCCAGCGCCAGACCGATACGACGCACTTCATCTTTGAACAGCTCTTTCAGCGGTTCAACCAGACCCAGTTTCATATCTTCTGGCAATCCACCCACATTGTGGTGAGATTTAATCACATGGGCATTGCCCGTTGCAGAGGCCGCTGACTCGATAACATCTGGATAAATGGTGCCCTGTGCCAGCCACTTAATCTGAGTTTGTTTCGATGCTTCTTCATCAAACACATCAATAAAGACGTGCCCGATGGTTTTGCGTTTAGCTTCTGGCTCATCAATGCCCGCCAATGCAGATAAGAAACGATCTTCTGCTTTAACATGAACAATGTTCAGGTCAAATTTACCTGCAAACATCTCCATGACCTGATCCGCCTCATTCAGGCGCAATAAGCCGTTGTCGACGAAGACGCAGGTCAAACGTTTGCCAATCGCACGGTTTAGCAGCAATGCAGTAACAGAGGAATCTACACCACCAGACAACGCCAGAATAACGTGATCATCGCCAATCTGCGCACGCAGACGTTCTACGATATCGTCGATGATAGAAGCCGGCGTCCACAGCGCTTCACACTGACAAATATCCAGCACAAAGCGTTGCAGGATATTCAGACCTTGCTGGGTGTGCGTCACTTCAGGATGGAATTGCACACCATAAAAACGTTTTTTATCATTGGCCATAATGGCAAACGGGCAGGTATCCGTACTGGCAACCGTCGTAAAATCAGCCGGAATAGCGGTGACTTTATCACCATGACTCATCCATACATCCAGCAAAGGTTTGCCTTCTTCGCTCAGGGCATCGTGAATATCACGGAACAATTCGCAGTTATTTTTGATCTCAACTTGCGCATAGCCAAATTCACGCTCATCAGAATTGGAAACTTGCCCCCCCAATTGCATGGACATGGTTTGCATGCCATAGCAGATACCCAGCACAGGCACACCCGCATTGAATACATATTCCGGCGCACGTGGGCTATTGTGCTCAGTGGTGCTTTCTGGCCCACCAGAAAGGATAATACCGTTCGGGTTAAATTCACGGATCTGCTCTTCAGTGACATTCCATGTCCAAAGTTCACAATAAACACCAATTTCACGAATGCGGCGGGCAATAAGCTGAGTATATTGCGAGCCAAAATCAAGGATCAGAATGCGATGTTGATGGATATTAGTTGTCATTTGAGGTGAGTTCCAAAAAAACAAGTGGCAATTAAAAAATCAGTGGCCCGATGATGGGCCACGCTAAATAGATTACAGACCTAAACGGTAGTTTGGTGATTCTTTGGTGATAGTCACGTCATGAACGTGGCTTTCCTGAATGCCTGCACCACTGATACGCACAAATTCTGCTTTTGTTCTCAATTCATCAATGGTTGCACAACCCGTCAGCCCCATGCAGGAACGCAGACCGCCCATCTGCTGGTGGACGATGTTTTTCAACAGCCCCTTGTAAGCTACACGACCCTCGATGCCTTCAGGAACCAGTTTGTCAGCCGCATTATCAGTCTGGAAATAACGGTCAGAAGAGCCTTTGGACATCGCGCCCAGAGAACCCATTCCGCGGTAAGATTTAAACGAACGGCCCTGGTAGAGTTCAATTTCACCCGGGGATTCTTCTGTCCCTGCCAGCATAGAACCCACCATCACACATGATGCTCCCGCTGCAATCGCCTTAGCGATGTCACCAGAGAAGCGAATACCACCGTCCGCAATAACAGGAATGCCAGTCCCTTCCAGCGCTTCAACCGCGTCTGCAATGGCAGTGATTTGAGGAACACCCACACCGGTAACGATACGGGTTGTACAAATAGAACCTGGGCCAATACCCACCTTCACTGCGTTTACACCCGCTTCCACCAGCGCTTTGGCACCTTCACCCGTCGCGACGTTACCGCCGATGATTTGCAAATCAGGATATTTAGTGCGAGTTTCACGAATACGCTGCAACACCCCTTCAGAATGACCGTGGGAAGAGTCAATCAGTAGTACATCTACACCCGCAGCAACCAAGGCATCAATACGTTCTTCGTTGCCAGCACCTGCACCAACCGCAGCCCCAACACGCAAGCGGCCTTGTTCGTCTTTACATGCGTTTGGCTTACGTTCCGCTTTCTGGAAATCTTTCACCGTAATCATGCCAAGCAGGTGGAACTCATCATCAACAACCAGCGCTTTTTCAACACGTTGCTCGTGCATTTTCTGCAAAACCACTTCACGGGCTTCGCCTTCTTTTACCGTTACCAAACGTTCTTTAGGCGTCATCACCGCCGTCACAGGTTGATCCAAATCAGTCACAAAGCGGACATCACGGCCGGTAATGATCCCCACCAACTCGTTCGCTCCTGTTACCACCGGATAACCCGCAAAGCCATGACGTTCAGCCAATTCATGGACTTCGCGCAGCGTGGTTTGTGGCGTGACAGTCACCGGATCGGTCACGACACCGCTTTCATGTTTCTTCACACGACTGACTTCTTCCGCCTGACGCTCAATCGACATATTTTTATGAATGAAGCCAATGCCCCCTTCTTGTGCCAGTGCAATAGCCAATGAAGATTCCGTCACGGTATCCATAGCCGCAGAAAGCATAGGTACATTCAGGCGAATGGTGGAAGTTAATTGAGTGGACAAATCTGCTGTATTCGGCAAGACTGTGGAGTGGGCAGGAACCAACAATACATCGTCAAAAGTTAATGCTTCTTTTCTAATTCGTAACATGGGCAATATCTCACCAGGCTATGGAGCAATAAGAGGGATAAAATATTGCCGCGGCATTATACAGGCCGAAATCGGTTGCCTCCAGCATTTTTTGAAAAAAATTCTTGATTAGTCATCTGATGAGACTAATATCTGTCAATTAAGTCCTTGTTTTAAAATTTGATCCAGCTCACATGTCACAATCAAATCATACCGGAATTTTTTCTGTTAGCCGTCTGAATCAAACTGTTCGCCAGTTGTTAGAGCTGGAAATGGGCAGAATTTGGTTATCCGCCGAAATGTCCAATTTCTCTCAGCCATCGTCAGGGCATTGGTACTTCACCTTAAAAGATGAACGAGCACAAATTCGTGCTGCCATGTTTCGAGGCCATAACCTGAAAGCAACATTTCGTCCACAAAATGGGCAACAGGTTTTGGTTCGGGCACAAATTACCCTGTATGAGCCCAGGGGGGACTATCAACTGATTGTGGAAAGTATCCAGCCTGCTGGGGAGGGTTTGTTGCAACAGCAATTTGAAATGTTGAAGCAAAAACTCTCTACAGAAGGCTTATTTGATCAAATCCACAAAAAACCACTGCCCTCGCCGGCAAAACGGCTCGGTGTTATCACGTCCGGCAGTGGCGCAGCACTACACGATATTCTGAATATCTTGCAACGCCGTGATCCTTCCTTACCCATTGTCATTTATCCTGCCGCTGTTCAGGGCGATGAAGCACCATTACAAATTATTCGGGCAATTGAACGGGCAAATGTGCGCCAAGAGTGTGATGTTCTGATTGTCGGGCGTGGTGGCGGTTCGCTGGAGGATTTGTGGTGTTTTAATGATGAACAAGTTGCACGAGCCATATTCCAAAGCCGTATCCCAATTGTGAGTGCCATCGGGCATGAAACCGATGTTACCATTGCTGATTTTGTCGCTGACTTACGTGCCCCGACACCTTCTGCGGCGGCTGAGTTAGTCAGTCGCAACCAAATAGAGTTATTGCGGCAAATACAATCCCTGCAACAACGTCTTGAAATGGCGATGGATTATTTCCTTGCCCAGAAACAACGGGTATTTAATGTATTGCAGCACCGTCTTCAACAGCAACGCCCTGATTTACGATTGGCGCGTCAACAAAATTATTTGACTGAGTTGCGCCAAAAATTGCTTGATAATTTATCACATTGTCTAAAACAGCACTCAGTTTCCTATGAGAAGTTGAATCAGCGGTTGTTGCAAATCCACCCTGATCGGGAGATTCAGCATTACCGTCAAGCAGTCCAGCAGATTGATTTTCGTTTAAAACAGGCCATTGAACGACAATTAGGCCGTTATCGGGAAAAATTTGCTGTTTCCTGTTCGCGCATGGAGGCGGTTAGCCCGCTGGCAACATTGAGTCGCGGTTACAGTATCAGCGAGCTATCGGACGGGAAGCTGTTAAAGCAGGTTAAGCAGGTGCAAATGGGGGATAAGGTGAAAACACGTTTGCAGGATGGTTGGCTTGAGAGTCAGGTGACAAAAGTCAGCAAAAGAAAGAAATTAAATTAGTATGGGTATATTCGATTAATTAGGGGCTTATGTTGAAAATTGCCCCTGTTCGGCTTTTTTTTCTACTTTCCTGGTTGATGAATGATATCTTTACTCTATACTTAGTTTATCAATGAAATTATTTCACCAATTTATTTTGGCAAACAGGTTCATGTAAATACCTGACAGACTCAAACAAAATAATTAAAGATTGTATTTAAAACAACATAATAATCATCAGAATTGTTTTCATAACCCTTTTGATTGTTATTTAATGATAAATTTCTAAAGGAGTCGTCGATATTCACAATATATGGGGATAGATCAGTATATTTTATTACACACAACATCAAGTAGTGAGGTAGTTATGACAGATTCAATGCCAACCCAACCAGGTACACCTATAGATAAAAGCTTTTTTACTGACATCGAAAATCTTATTGGTAATATTGCAGCAACAATCGATGTATTATTAAAAACATTGGGTGATGCTAATGTTATTTCAGCTGACACAGTGACAGTGGTAACCACCATCATAGATGATTTAGTTGAAGCTATTAAAAAGATTATTAACACTCTACTTGTTAAATAGAATATATAAATAACCACTCTAATGAATTTTCTGGAGTGGTTATTTAATAGACATTATTATTTTTATTCAGCAATTAAGTCAATTTTTCCATTTTTTAATTTCAATATCACACTCGTGATATTTTATTCTATACTTAGCATAAAACCATACGCATAATTAAACAGAGAGGCATCCATGAAAGAATTAACAAATGTAACAACGAACTTCGCTATCAGTGAGGAATTGTTGTCAGATATCGAAGATGGCCTTGATAACATAGGTAAATCCCTTAAAGATATATTTAATTTATTGAGGGATTTTAACGTTATTTCCAATAAAACATTGAGAATGATAAATAGTGCCATAGATGCAGCAATTTCAAGCATCAAATTAACATTAAGGTTAAGTTTATCTGGCATAGGTGTTTAATATTACATGCCTGCCTTAATGATTATCAACCAAATTCATACCATACTAAAAACCAGATTACAGAGTGTCTGTGTTATCAAATAATGCAAATTATAAAAAAACAAACTAGATTTAGCAAAATAGCGGTGAAAGTTCACCGCTATTTTTATGTAATGATTTAAACTCTAATAAGAGATTAGATTAGAAGCGAATTTCTGCTCCCATAACGTAGGTTCGGCCGCGAGCGGTTTGCGTTTTAGTCTCTTGATCCCCCATAACCGGTGATGAATTTGAACGGTTCAAGGCATCAGAATAGTTTTTATTAGTTAAGTTTTGAATTGAAAATTTAACTAAAATATTTTTATTGATTTGATAATCTGTATACAAATCAATAATGGTCGGTATCTTATCATCCTTTATCATTTTTACTTGATTATCATTCTCTTCATCAAATTCAATATTAGGATCCTGGTGATAAGACGTCCCTGTATATTTCACAATCGCACCAACACGCATTTTTTCATCAAATAAACGTATTCCCGTATCCAGCGTCGCATAACGCTCCGGTAATTGAGATGCGGGACTTGCACCAAAGTAAGATGTTGAGATTGACGTTGGCTGCTGTGTTTTTTGCTGGCTATATGCCAGTGTACTGTAGAATATACCCGCATCATAATCCATCGAAAGTTCATAACCACGCATAGTGACTGGTGTCAAACTATTACTATAGATGTACATATTGAAATTAGGATCAATACCATCCCAATCTTCACCTGTCAGCGTTCCATCGTCTTTACAAATTCGTCCTTCTGCACAAAGCAGATAAGATTCATTAAGGATATAATTTTTGATTTTAGTATGAAACATCGTCGCTTTCAGGCGGAATGAATCCCCTTCCACGATTAAGTTTGGACGATAACTATTAAATCCAATTTGATAGGTCTCTGCCTTTTCCCCTTTCAGGAATGGATTCATAGAATTGCCGCCTTCATTGGAAAAAAATATTTCCTGAGCATTAGGCGCCCGCATTGAATGGGTATAACTTACAAACGGTTGAAATTCAGGAATAATTTCAGCTGACAATAGGATACCTGGATTAAATCCACGCTCTTTTAAATTTAATTGTGCCTCCCCTTGCGGGAAACAATTGATACGTTTATCACAGGCGGGTTTTAATCCTTTGACACTATAATCCTGATAACTTAGCATCAGATCAGCGGTGTAAATGCCTCGTTCAATTTTTAACTTACTATAAATGCTGGCAATATCTTGCTTACCACCTGGAGCAAAGCCATTGTTTTCCCGCATTTGCCCATCTGTTTTTACATCATCCAAACTTGTATCTATTTTTTTACGATATTCAGTCCGCATCCATTTACTGCCAACCGTGAATGCAAAATCAGTATCAGCATAATTGAATCGGCTGGTATTACGGATATTAATAGAATCGGATCGACTTTTTGCTTCACCCGCGCCCAATACTCCCACTGACTTACTTTGCAAACTTTGTTGACCATTGCTGGTACTGAGCATAACTTTAGTATCCACTAACTCAGTAAATGGGGTGTAGTGGTATTTCAAATAATAATCATAATTATCGATATGACGACGATTGAATTTATTATGATAAAGACGACTGCTTAATTCCAAATCATGAAAATCATTGGGTTTAATATTTAATTTCACTAATTGAGAATTGGGCTTTTGTTTGAATGTATCGTTTGTAAGATACTGTTCACTACTAATACCATCAGCATTTCTATAATGGGCTTCAATATTATGCCCACTGAAAGCGAATAAAGCCCCGACAGAACCTTCCGGGCTGAATGCCTGTGTTTTTCCTGCAACAGCTATCATGCCACTTCGGCCGATACCATTGTTGCCATATGTCCATTTAGTACGAACGCCCAAATTATTGCCTTCGAATATGACATCATTAACACCAATAGTACGAAAATTGGCACTTCCTACCAACGCATTGATAGAATCAGCGTCATCAGCTTGCCCACGGGCAATATCTACCCGCACAATAAAGTTAGGATCAACCAAAGCACCAAATTGATTATAACCCTGATGCCCATGTGAAAACTCATTTGGTGATGTACCATAAAAACTTTGGCTAATGCCATCCACCATCATATTAACGCGACCAAAGCCACTTAAACCGCGAATATTGACACCCACAACCCCTTGCCCCTGACTGGCATCTAGTTGGGTGTAAGTCCCCGGCAAGCTGCGCAATATGCTGTCCACAGATTCCAATTTATTATCTTCGCCCACAGAACTATAAGCGCCGGGTTTTTCCATCGCTTCAATCTGAGGTGCATTCTTATTATCTTGAGAGCCTGAAACTTTCAGGCTGCTAAATCGCACGACTTTTTCTTTTTCATTGTCAGCATAAGCGATGCCCTGAAGCCCAATCAGCATTGCGCTGGCTCCAGCTATTTTTGCCACAGTTTTCATTAAAATATCACCTAAATTAAAAAAAGTATTGATTGACGACTCACACTGCTTCACAAATTTGCGTAATAAAAAACCCATGACGCTGATAAAATTATCAGCGCCTTGAGTCATCATTAGCTATTTTTTTATTAGTCTTTTAATTCTGGAAAATAGGTTTTAGCATCATCCAACATTAATAAGAAACTGTAATCGAAAGCAATGTCATTCAGCCGATTAAAACGCCCTGATTTTCCACCATGCCCCGTATCCATATTGGTCTCTAACAATAACAGACTATTGCCTTGTTTCATTTCCCTTAATTTCGCTACCCATTTTGCTGGCTCCCAATATTGCACTTGAGAGTCATGCAAACCTGTCGTCACCAACAAATGAGGATAACGCTGATGTTGAATATTGTCATAAGGACTATAGGATTTAATCCGAAAGTAATCTTCTTTATTATTTGGATTACCCCACTCTTCATATTCACCCGTGGTTAATGGAATGGATGGATCAAGCATCGTGGTCAACACATCCACAAAAGGCACTTTTGCAATGACACCACGATAGAGTTCCGGTGCCTGATTAATCACCGTGCCCATTAATAAACCGCCCGCACTGCCGCCTTCAGCATAAACACGCTGGCTATTACCGTAACCATCAGCAATCAGGGTCTTGGTTGCATCGATAAAATCGTGGAAACTGTTCATCTTGTTCCCAAGTTTACCTTGCAGATACCAATTTTTACCTAAATCCCCACCACCACGCACATGCACTAATGCGTAGACAAATCCACGATCCAGCAAACTTAACAGTGCTGAACTGAAATAAGGGTCCATGCTGATGCCGTAAGAACCATAACCGTAAATCAGGATCGGGTTTTCCCCTTTTTTGAACAGGGACTTGCGGTATACCAGAGAAACCGGCACTTCCACGCCATCACGCGCTTTTACCCAAAGACGCTGGCTGGCATAATTCTCTTTGCTGAACCCTTTCACTTCCTGTTGCTTCAACAACTCACGCTCACCCGTTTGCATATTCCATTGGAATACAGAACTGGGTGTTGTCATTGATGAATAGCTATAGCGCAAGAAATGAGTATCGGGTTCCGGGTTATAACCCAATGAGGCCATATAGGCCGGATCATCGAATTGAACCCGTTTCTCCTGCTGCGTTTTCCAGTCAATCTGGCGAATCGATGACAATCCTTTCGTGCGTTCCTGTACAACTAACCCATCGTTGAACAGGGCAAAATTTTCCAGATCGGTATTTTCCTGTGGCGCAATCACGGTTTCCCAGGGTTTATTGATGGCATCTGTCCGATACAGGCCAAATAAGGGATTTTCATGATTAGAACGGATATAGAATTGCCCACGGAAGTGGTCGAGGTCATATTCACGCTCCGCCTGACGAGCAGAAAAAATTTGCGGTTCGGTTTGTGGCTGGTTGGCATCAATCAGCCGATATTCTGAACTCGAATAACTGGTGCTCGAAATCAAAATATAATCCAGTGAGGTACTTTCCGAAATCGACAAGTAGAAGCGCTCATCCTCTTCTTGATAGACTTTTTTATCCTGCTGGCTATCCGTGCCATATTGGTGACGAACTAACTGATAAGGCAGTAATGTTTGTGGATCTCTGCGCACATAAAACAGCGTTTCACCATCATTCGCCCACAAAATATTGCCGGACGTGTTTTCTATCACATCATTCTGCCAGTCGGCATCTGCAAAATCCTTAAATGAGATCTTGTAGTTACGACGACCTTGGGTATCCTCCACCACAGCAATACGTTTGTTATCTAAGGTAACCGCAAATCCACCCAGTTGATAAAACTTATGCCCCTTTGCCCGCTCATTGCCGTCAACCATGACCTGCCAATCGGTTGAATTATCGACTGGCTTGCGCTGATAGATGGGAAAATCTTTTCCTGCCTCGTAAACGGTACGATAAATATACCCATTATAGGTATAAGGAACGGACTGATCTTCTTTACTCATTCTATCAGCCATTTCGTTATAGAGGGTTTCACGCAATGCTTGACCCGGTTTCAGCATTTGCTCGGTATATTGATTCTCGGCTTTTAAGTAATCAATAACGTTTTTATCCTGACGATTGTCATCACGTAGCCAATAATAGTTATCAACACGAACATCGCCGTGCATTTCCATTTTATGTGCTTGTTTTGTGACGAGATGTTTTGTGGCCATAGGTAGCACCCTATTTTCCTCCATTGCGATAGTGGCAAGACTGTGCCCCAATAAACTACCACCGAGCAAAAAGCCAAGCACCCTTCTTTTACTGCGCACTGCTTTCTCGCACACGGTTTTATCCTGTGACATGCCATCAATCCTGTATTTTTACTGAGATAAATAAAAATCTATCGGCAGTTCAACGGTGATCCTGCCATGCGTTAAAATGACGTCGGGCGGCTTAGGTAAAGGCTGTGCCCTTTCCAGCACCATCCTGGCTTCCCTGTCCAGTGAATTAGTTCCTGAACGTCGCGTTAATTCACTGTCAAGCACGGCTCCCAGTTGGTTTACCGTGAATTTCACCATCGGGCGCCCTGTTCGTTTCCTTCTCTGGGCATCGTCCGGGTATTTTTTATAACGATTCAGGTGCCCCGTGACTTCTGCCTGCCAAACGGCTTTGGCATCAGCAATAGCGTCAGAGTTACTTTCATAAGACGCTGCCGTGCGAGCGGTCACATTATTCGCCTTTGCGCTACTGGTCGTTGGCGCAGCACTGCTGCGAGATTTTTCGCTTTCCTGTTCTTCGGCTTTTACTCGCTTAACCGGCTGTGTTTTTTTCAGTGCATCTTGTTCTTTCTTTTTTTTCTTCGGCTTATCCACCAACAGCAAGGCATTTTCATTGACCTCTAATTTTGGCATGTTGAGTTCGTCAACTTTGCTTTCTTTCTGATTACTGGCCACAGATAGCTGCTGTTCAATGCCAATCGGCTGTACGTGTATTTTATGGATAGCTTCCGTCTGCGTTGACAGTTCCACCATCACCGCCGGCGGAGGAAGAAATTCCTCAATATCGATATCTTTGGGTTTGTGGATCAGCCATCCTACGAACAAGACGTGCAGTGTGATCGCAGCGAAAAAAGATTTTGTCACATGACCTGTGTGAGCATTTTGATACGTGGTGTACGTCAGCATCTTTTATAGCACATTATGTCAATAATAAATTGACATGAATGATAATCAATTGGATATATAAATGAAAACTATTTTTATTTATTAATAACTCACATCCTTGTGATAATTAACATTATTTGGTTACTTTTTCGCTCACTTTTGGCGTAAACCAGACAAAATCCGCATATTCGCTGTTCAAAGAAACACCCTGTTCAGCAATGAAAAATACCACCACTTTTTCATTTGGCGCGATTTTCTTCACATGCTGAGGGACACCCATCGCTTTTGCCGCATGATACCCTCCCGCAAATAACATCGCTGGTAAGGGTGCTTTAACGAGTTGTTCAGCCATGCGTTGATCGCGCATTTGCTGAATCTTAGTCATGGCAGAAAGATGTAACTCATCGATATTGCCGCCGTGGGAATTTTTAATCGTGGCTTCAATAAGTTTTTTGACATCATCAGCAACCAGTGACGTTCTGTCCCCAGCCCGGTGATCTTTATAGGCTTGATCGACTTCACAGCGATTCAGGTTTGCCGCCAGCAGCGGATAAGGGGCTTTCATCAGCGCCGTCACTAAATCACCGTACCATTCCCACGGCCAGCCTTGCTGCCACGCCAATAATTGCTGGATACGTTCTTGCCTGACAATCGGATTCCCCTGCAACCAGCTTTTCACTTTATTCACTTTTTCTTGCTGGTTTGGGTTAATCATTTCCAGTAATACGGAACCATGAGGACGTTTTTTCTCCAATTGTTGTACTAACCATAACTCGATTTGGTGATGGTAAGGATTGTCATGTTTTTCACCCACAATAACACGCGGATAATTCGCCAATTGTTCCAACAGTTGATCGGGGGTAATGGCTTGGCCTGTTTTCATGTCAAGCACCGCGCCAGACTGCATTAACTCAGCAGGAAGAGTTTGAAATACCATTTGGGAGCTATTCTGCGTGCCGTCTGGCGTGACGGCACAACCCGCGAGAATACTACTGCCAAGCAGGAGAGAACAGGCTAAAAAAATCGATCTTATACGGGGAGATATTTTCATAACTTAGTAGTATTAAATTTGTTATTAAAAAATTGCCCGCATACTATAGATAATGAGAATTATTTACAAATAAAAACCCTGTTAAGCATAAACTTAACAGGGTAACTCGTGAGTTAATTCCAGATTGACTGTTGCAATTCCGCGTTATTTACAGAGGATCGGTTTGTGCTTCAACCGCCGCCAAGGCCACCATATTGACGATACGGCGTACAGAAGCAATCGATGTCAGAACATGAACGGGTTTTGCAACCCCCATCAGAACCGGGCCAATGGTGACGCCTTCGGAACTGGTCACACGCAGCAAGTTATAGCTGATACGTGCCGCTTCCATATTGGGCATAATTAACAGATTGGCGGAACCTTTCAGTGGGCTGTCAGGCATGATATCTCGACGAATACTTTCGACCAAAGCCGCATCTCCGTGCATTTCACCATCAATTTCAAGTGATGGAGCCATTTGCTGAACCAGCTCCAAGGTCTTACGCATTTTGCGCGCAGAATCACAATCCGACGAGCCAAAACTTGAACGCGATAACAGGGCCACTTTAGGTTCAATGCCAAAACGACGAACCGTTTCCGCCGCCATCAGCGTGATTTCTGCCAACTCTTCTGGGCTTGGATCTTCATTAACATAGGTATCGGCAATGAAGGTATTTCCTGTCGGTAGCATCAAGGCGTTCATCGCCCCTGCGGTATGGACGCCCTGACGGAAGCCAAAGACATCTTTCACGACTTGATAATGTTCAGTATAGCCGCCAACCGTACCACAAATCAGGCCATCTGCTTCACCACGGTGTACCATGATTGCGCCTATCAGCGTCGGGTTGCCAATCACTGCCCGACGAGCCTGCTCTGGTGAAACACCACGGCGTTTCATCATCTGATAATATTCTTGCCAATATTCTTTGAAACGTGGGTCATTTTCGTTGTTCACCACTTCAAAATCTTTACCGGCTTCAATATGCAGACCCTGCTTTTTAATCCGCATGTCAATCACGCCAGGGCGGCCAATCAGGATGGGAAATGCCAGGCCAAGGGAGACGAGTTCTTGTGTCGCATGCAGCACACGAATATCTTCCCCTTCTGCCAAGACAATACGTTTCTTCTCTTTTTTGGCTTGAGAGAAGATGGGCTTCATAAAGAGGTTGGTTTTATAGACAAACTCATTGAGTTTCTCAATATATGCCCCGAAATCGGTAATAGGCCGGGTTGCCACACCGGATTCCATCGCCGCTTTCGCAACGGCCGGGGCAATTTTGACAATCAGGCGAGGATCAAACGGCTTCGGAATAATATAATCAGGGCCAAAGAACAGATCTTGATCGCCGTAGGCAGAAGCCACTTCCTGACTTTGTTCCGCCAAGGCAAGATCCGCAATGGCATGCACACAGGCAAGTTTCATCTCTTCATTAATCGTGGTCGCCCCAACATCCAATGCGCCACGGAAGATAAATGGGAAACAAAGAACGTTATTGACCTGATTAGGAAAATCAGAACGACCGGTACAAATAATGGCATCAGGGCGCACAGCTTTTGCCAGTGGCGGTAAAATTTCCGGCTCTGGGTTAGCCAATGCCATAATCAGCGGACTTTTTGCCATGGTTTTCACCATGTCCTGTGTCAATACGCCCGGTCCGGAACAGCCGAGGAAAATATCCGCATCAGGGATCACATCTGCCAGTGTACGGCTGCCGTTATCTTCAATGGCATAATCCGCTTTGGTCTTTTCCATATTCTCTTCGCGGCCGCGATAGATAACCCCTTTTGAGTCACAAACGACAATATTTTCACGTTTCAGACCCAGTGCCACCAGCAGATTCATACAGGCAATGGAGGCCGCTCCCGCCCCTGATACCACCATGCGCACTTTACCAATATCTTTATCAACCACCCGCAATCCATTTAGTACCGCGGCGGTACAGATAATTGCCGTCCCATGTTGATCATCGTGGAATACCGGAATTTTCATGCGCTCACGGAGTTTCTGTTCAATGTAAAAACACTCCGGTGCTTTGATATCTTCAAGGTTAATACCGCCGAAAGTGGGCTCCAGTGCCGCAATGATATCAATTAATTTATCAGGGTTGGATTCATCCACTTCAATGTCAAAAACATCGATCCCAGAGAATTTCTTGAATAAAACGCCCTTACCTTCCATAACCGGTTTACCGGCCAGTGCGCCGATATTCCCCAACCCTAACACAGCACTACCATTGGAGATAACCGCAACAAGATTACCACGTGCCGTATATTTATAGGCTGCCAAAGGATCTTCTGCTATTTCAAGACAAGGCGCAGCAACCCCCGGTGAGTATGCTAATGCCAAATCACGTTGTGTTGTCAGTGGCTTGGTGGGTGTCACTGTAATTTTTCCAGGTTGTGGAAACTCATGAAAATCAAGAGCACTTTGTTTTAATTTTTCATCCATCATCAGATCCCTTACGCGTCATGTCTTAGTGAAAATGGTTTCAGTATAATAGTTACAGAAGGTTAAATCATGATGTCAGCGGCATTTTGTGCATAATCTTTAAAATCAAGGCGCAAAAAACAAACAAAAGGAGTAAGGAAGTGATCGACAATGTTGGAATGTTATTTGATCAACATTATAGGGATATTATCCTAATGATACCTATAGAGAGGTATTTTATCTCTAATTAATAACCTGATAAATTAATTAAAGATACATTTTTAAATCAACATTTAAAATAAGTTTACAAAAACAAAACTTAATCTATAAAATATCTATCCAAATTTAAATGGCGTTTCAAAATGATAGGAATAAATCTTGTCCCACGCGCCACGCGAGACAAGATTACAAATTCTCACTATTATGAAAATTTATTTATTTGGAAAATTATTGGCAATTAAGGAAACACATTTTCTTATGAAAGTGAATTTTATTTCATCTGAGTGGTTTAACCTGTTTGCGATATTTCTATTTTTATATCAGGATATATTTTCAGAATCTCATTAATGATGATTCAATATACTCTATAAAAACCACACAGCAATTTAACATAAAGCAGGAGTCTGCCTTTTATGTTTTATTAAACATAAATCTGCATTTCTATATGGGAGAAAGGACATGCATAATCATTCAGTCATGATAGTTGATGATCATCCTATCATTCGTCACGGCTTAAAAGGGTTGATTGAATTAGAACGAGAACTCATTGTGACTGCCGAAACGGGCAATGGTGAAGATGCGATTAATATCGCTTGCCAAATAAAACCTGACATTATTCTAATGGATTTAAAAATCCACGGACTTTCAGGGATTGATACGATTAAATCTCTCCGCCGCAAAGGGCTTGATGCCTATATCCTGGTACTCTCCGATTCAGATCACAGATGCGATATTTACGAGGCAGTTGATGCCGGTGCGAATGGTTATTTATTAAAAGATATCGAGCTGACTTCTCTATTGAACAACATAAAAAAAGCCATAGAGGGTCATGCGGTGTTCAGTGAAAAAGTCCATCAATATTTATCCACCCGCCACCTTTATGTTGATCCGTTATCAAAATTAACCAAACGAGAATTAGACGTTTTAAAAGAAATTGCCGAAGGAATGACAAATAAAGAAATCGCTAACTTCCTTTTTATTTCAGAAGAAACCGTGAAAGTCCATACCCGTAACTTATTGAAAAAACTCAAGTCCCGTTCCCGTCTCGAAGCCACTATCATCTATCTAAAACATAGAAAGACGGCGTTCATTTAGCATTGAATTCTTTCTCAACGCACCAATATGGAACACAATTTCCCTAAGTTTTGTCAGTGGGGAAATTGTGAGTTATCAAGGCGCATAAATTAATTACAAAAAAATTAATTTTGCATATAATAAATAATGGTATTATTTATGTAGTTTATTATTTTAAATGTAGCTAATCGGTTTTTGTTGAGAGTTTAGACATCCATAACATAAATGCCAGAGTAAATGTCAGGAAAGTAATAAACATAAAGTGTGCGCAAAAAACGCCTTATCTGGATAAAATCCCCCATTTCCCGCATTATGTCGGATAGGTTAAACAAAACAAAATCAAGGCTCCTATCATGTCAGATACCCTTTCTCACAAAGTATCCATTCTCTACGGTATCAAAAACTGCGATACCATAAAAAAAGCGCGTCGTTGGTTAGAAGATCAAGGAATTCCTTATCACTTTCATGATTATCGACTTGATGGCCTATCTCCTGAATTACTTCAATCATTTATTGAAAACGTTGGCTGGGAATCCCTCCTGAATACTCGTGGTACAACGTGGCGCAAATTGTCCGACGAGCAAAAAGCCGCCATTAATAATGCCGAGTCCGCCAAAGCACTTATGCTGGAGCAGCCCTCGATCATAAAACGACCTCTGCTGGTATCCAGCACAGAAGGCGCAAAAAACAACGGGGCAGAAACAGAGAAATATTTACTCGGTTTCAAGGCGGAGCAGTATCAACAATTTTTCTCACATGACGAGATACGGAGATGACTATGACTTGTCCAGTCATTGACCTTGCTCAACAGTTAATCAAGCGCGCTTCTGTCAGCCCGGATGATCAAGGTTGTCAGGAACTTCTTATTCAGCGCCTGCAAGACATTGGCTTTACGATCGAACGAATACCTTGCGGCGATACCCTGAACTTCTGGGCTTATCGTGGCACCGGCGTTACTTTTGCCTTTGCCGGACACACCGATGTCGTTCCTGCCGGTGAGATATCGCAATGGCAAACGCCCCCTTTTGAACCGGCTATCCGTGATGGCATGTTATATGGTCGCGGCGCCGCAGATATGAAAGGCTCTCTGGCGGCAATGGTGGTTGCTGCGGAACGTTTTGTCGCAGAGCATCCTGAACATAACGGCCGTCTGGCTTTTCTGATCACCTCCGATGAAGAGGCCAAAGCGACCCATGGTACCGTTAAAGTAGTTGAAGCGTTAATGTCTCGTCATGAACGTTTGGATTATTGTCTCGTGGGTGAACCATCCAGCCAAACGTCCCTCGGGGATATGATCAAAAATGGCCGTCGAGGCTCCCTGACGGCCAGCCTGACTATCTTTGGCACCCAAGGGCATGTTGCCTACCCACAATTGGCAGATAACCCCATTCATCGTTCAGTGCCTTTTTTGCAAGAACTCGTCAATACTCATTGGGATAACGGTAATGAATTTTTCCCTGCCACCAGTATGCAGATCGCCAATATTCAGGCAGGAACCGGCAGTAATAACGTTATCCCAGGGAAATTATGGCTCCAGTTCAATTTCCGTTTCAGCACTGAACTGACTGATGACGAAATCCGCCAGCAAGTCGAAGATATGCTGAAAAGGCACCACCTCAACTATGAGATTGACTGGTGGCTATCAGGCCAACCTTTTCTGACCTGCAAAGGGGTGCTTGTTGATGCAGTCGTTGAATCCATTGAGCACTATTGCGGATATCAGCCAGAGCTATCAACCAGTGGCGGTACATCAGATGGGCGTTTTATTGCCAAAATGGGCGCTCAGGTCGTGGAGTTGGGGCCTATCAATACCACCATTCATAAAATCAATGAATGCGTCAAGGTGTCTGATTTACAGGCATTGAGCCTGATTTATCAACGTATCATGGAGCAGTTAATCAAATGACGCCCAAAACCCTGACTGGTCTGTCCACTGATCACCTCATCACACTGACTGGCAATCACCGTTTACAGTTTAATGCCACCAAGGCATTTCTTGCCATGCAGAAAGAGGCTGCCAAGGCAGGTTTTAAACTACAACCTGCCAGTTCGTTTCGCGATTTTACGCGCCAGCAAACGATCTGGAATGAGAAATTCCGCGGTCAGCGTCCAGTATTGAATGATGACAGCCACCCCATGGATATCTCGAAATTGAGTGAAGGCGAACGTTGTGAAGCGATTCTCCGCTGGTCAGCCTTGCCAGGCGCGAGCCGCCATCATTGGGGGACAGAACTGGATATTTATGATCCCTTTTTGCTGCCGGAAGGTAAGAAATTGCAACTGGAGCCGTGGGAGTATGAAAACGGCGGGTACTTTGAGCCTTTAACCCATTGGCTAACAGAAAACATGTCTCACTATGATTTCTATCGTCCCTTTACACGCCATGATGCAGGCGTAGCTTATGAACCGTGGCATATCAGCTATTGGCCATTATCCCATGAAGCCGAAAATTTATTTGATGAACACGTCCTGTTGAGTGCTTGGGAAAACCGTGATATTGCCGGCATCAACTGGTTAAAAACCAATCTATCCTATATATTTGAAAAATACATCAGGATTTAACAGAAATAACCTATTAGGCTCCTGAGCCTCATGGAAGAGGCTCTTAATGTTCCGAGGAAAATATCATGAATTGGCTGATAGATTATTGGTGGATTGTTCTGTTAGTGCTCGTTGGCATTATCGTTAACGCGGTAAAAGCACTCAGTCGCGTCGATAAAGAACATTTCTTAGATAACAAACCCGAATTACCCCCGCATCGGGATCTTAACGATCAATGGGATGATGAGGATGATTGGCCGCAGCGGGATCGTAAGAAATAACCCAATCTCTCCAGTCATTGGCAAGCATTTTATCGATGCTTGTCAATGCCTCAGCGGTCTCTTCCCGCCAGTGTTTCAAGAGTGCCTTACGGCCACTCAACGATAAGTCACTGACACATTGCTCGATACTTAGTTGTTGCTGAAGATGTTTTCTCAACGCTGGCAAGGCCAAATGACTCTGCAATAATAATCGCTGTAATGCGAAATAAGATGCTGACAGCGGACGATGGGCAAATGCAAAACCCGCCAATTCCTGCCAATCACTGGCATTAAGCCTTCCGTCACTTTCGTATTCAATTGGCAAGGCAAAGCCGAGTAATGATTCCAATCCGCTGGCATCGCGGGATAACCGCTGTTGTGCGGATTGGGCAAAATGTTCCCCCTGCTCGCTCAGTGGCAAAACAGCCATCGCGGTATAGCAACCACTACTCGCTTCCCGATGGGTGCCCATTCTCACTAGTCGAAAACCACATTTTTGCCAAAGCGCCCAGAGGGCGGCGGTATAACCAAAACTCACCGAGATGAGATCCAGTTTTTGTTTGCTGGCTTCCAGACATTGTTGGATGATCAAGTGTTGCGCAATACCCCGACGACGATATTGCGCTTGTACCGCAATGCGACTGACTCGCTGTGATCGCAAGGTGGCAGCCTGCGGAAAACCACTATGTGCCGCCAGAGATTGGGCCACCAAATTTCCCCTTGGCCGCCGGCGTCCTGCCCAGATTTCATGTGCCAATGTCGGTGACAACCCCCCTTCGTTCACCATCCACAAAGCACCGATCAGTTGTGGCTGATGCTTTGAACAACGCGCGACAGCAGCCAGAAATGTCATCCCGTGGCCATCCATTAATCGACGCAGATCAAGCGGAGAGGTACGGTAATGCGCGCTGGTTAATAAGCCATAAAATTGGCGCAGCAATGTGGCATTTTGTAACCATTCAGGCTGATAAATCGGGTGAAAATGCCATTTTTCTGTGCTTAACCGTGTGTCATCAGCGGGCTGTTTATCATCGAATAACAGAGCACTATCCAGCCAGGCTTCCAGAGGATCATTTTCAGCCCAGCGCATGGGGGTTTTCAATTCACGGATATGACAGTCAGGTAATGCAGCACAAAGTTTCAACAAGAAACCGCGTCCCGTGCCTTCATAACCCTGAACCGTTGAAGTCAGCAATATACGTGGAAAATAGCGGATCAATTCGGCCAATTGTGGGGTTGGGATCGCTGCCGCTTCATCAATTAATAACCAGTCAGCATCGCTTTGATTTTCCTGTTCCCCCCTTTTGGTTCGACAATATTTCAACAAATTATCGACCGCCCAAAAAGGGGAAACAGGATCTGAGCAACCAGAGTAACGCCGAATCACCGCTGTCGTTATTTTTGCGGGGGCACATAACCAGCATTTGCCCAGCCAATATCGCACTAACATGCCCGCCAGCGCAGATTTTCCCCGTCCTCGCGGTGCGGTGATCACCCAAACGCCCTGTGTCGCCTGTAACAATTCGTCAAGAATAGCTTGCTGACTCATCGTCGGCTTACCATCAGGCATCTGCCACGCTGCGGTTTCAGGCAATGGCAATATCTGAGCTAGCTGAAAGGGAATTTCCTGACGCCATAATACAACTTCAGGAAACGCGAGGATTTGTTGCTGAATATGGCGAATAAAATTAGGCGTCGAAATGACGCCTGCCGTTTCATTCCAGCGCAAACTATCTTCATCGGGCAGCTCCGGCCATTGTGACCAAGCGGGTACACGCATGACCAGCCAGCTTCCCGCTTTTAGTGTGCCGGCCAGTATCGCCAATGCTTCAGCATTAAGCCCTTTAGTGGCATCAAAAACGCCATGTAAAAATTCACGGCCAAGCAAACTGACCGCTTTTGTCGGATCAATAGCCCCAGATACATGCGCTGAAACCGTCAGCCAATCCCCTTGGAACTGTTCTGTTAGCTGATTGACCATTGATGCACTCCATTGAGGTTCACCACTTAAAACAAGCAAGCGCCGCTGTCCCTGTTGCTGCATTTGTATCTGCAACTTTTCCCATGAGTTATGTACGATCACGATTTTCCAATCATAATCGATAAAATACCCGCGGCAATCAACGGGCCTACGGGAACGCCCCTAAATAGCGCCACCCCCAACACCGTGCCGACTAATAATCCAGCCACCGTAGACGGCTGGCTGGACATTAAAGCCACCCCGCGGCTTCCCAACCATGACACCAGGACACCCACCGCAATAGCCAACAGGGACTTCCAGTTTAAAAAAGAGCTAAAAATGTCCTGTGCGGAGATTTTCCCACTGGCGATAGGTGCCATGACGCCGACCGTCAGGATCAGGATACCTATCGTCAAACCATATTTTTCCACCCAAGGGAAAAACGGATTTAATGGCGTGATACGAACAACTAACAAAAATAACATGGCAAATGTCACTGTCATGTTATGACTGATGATGCCAAGCCCTGCAAGCACAAGTAAAATAAGTAACGTAGGATCAATATGGCTCATGAGTTTTCCTGTAAGCCCCAATAAAAGCAATAATGGCGAAGCGGCTGATGATTTGTTAACACGCTTGCTTTTAGTAATCACATTGGTAAATAATTATTCACACGCATCAAGCAGCCATCTTATTTCTTGAGCGCAAAATCTTGATCGTGGAAAGTATCACAACACAGGCAATTTGCCCATAACGTCAATAACAAGCTCGCTTTATTGATAAACACCAACATTCTTACCAAGGCCAATGCAGAAAGATTGCAAGAAGTGCATTGCAATGAAGATGCATTCGTATAAGCGATATGAAAAAATTAATATTCTCCCTGATAATTTGTTTCTCCTTAGCGGGTTGTACCACTCAATGGGTACCTGCCTCAAGTAATCCAACTCCGCTTAATGAAGCCATGGCTGAGTGCCACTCGTCGGCATTAAATCTATTTCCTGTAAAAAATGAAGTTGCCCAAAGATCAACGTTGAAAAGCGTACGACGCCCCTGCATGAATAACGCCAAATGCGACGAAGATGGTTATTATTATGAAAGTGTTCCCATGTCCGAAAGCTATGTGATAGATGTTAACGAGGATTCCAGAAAAGAGTTTTATAACAGCTGCATGCTACAAAAAGGCTGGAAACAACAAACCCGATCCCTGCTCTAAGGTTCACTCAACGTGCCAAACTGGGACAGGATGCCCTTTTGTGACAGGGCATCCTTTTATTTAAAAAAATATTTTCAAGTAATCGTTTGCGTCACTAATCCAAAATAACGCCAATACGGCGGGCAACCTCTTCATACGCTTCGATCAAGCCACCGAGACTTTGGCGAAAACGGTCTTTATCCATTTTATCCATCGTCTGCTTATCCCATAAGCGGCTACCGTCCGGTGAGAATTCATCCCCCAATACAACCCTGCCTTTGAACAAACCAAATTCCAACTTAAAATCCACCAGAATCAATCCCGCATCATCAAATAATTTGCTCAATACTTCATTGGCTTTGTAACTCAGACGTTTCATTTCAGCTAAGTGTTCTTTACTCACCCAACCGAATGTCTCACAGTAGGATTCATTAACCATGGGATCGTGTTTGGCATCATTTTTCAAAAACAGGTCAAACAGTGGCGGATTCAGTACCATTCCCTCTTCCACGCCCAGACGCTTAACAAGGGAGCCTGCGGCACGATTACGGATAACGCATTCAACAGGCACCATATCCAATTTTTTCACCAGGGATTCATTATCTGACAACCGTTGTTCCATTTGCGTCGGAATGCCCGCGTCTTCCAGTCTGCTCATAATGAAATGATTGAATTTATTATTCACCATGCCCTTGCGATCGAACTGTTCAATGCGTTCACCATCCAATGCTGATGTATCATTACGGAATTCCAGCACAAGTAAGTCAGGATTATCAGTGGCGTACACTGTTTTTGCCTTTCCACGATACAACTCAGCTTTTTTCTGCATTTTATACTCCAGAAATATGACATCTTTAAACGTAAAGAATTAAACAACAAACTTATCCCAACTATCTTATTCCAAAGATAAAGGGCCCTAAGGCCCCTTTCTCTATGACTTATCTTTGGATTGGCTAAATACCGCTTCCAGCACAGCCACCATTTGATCGTTTTCAGATTGCGTCAGCGGTTTACCTTTTTCGCTGATAAATTGTAGGCTGCTCCGGTTATCCAAATCACCCACCTGTAACTTGTAATTTCCTTCGCTGATGGAAGGCGCTTCGACTCCCAATGCTTCCCAATCAGAAGAACCGCGGCCTTGATAAGTCACCTCTATCGCTCCTGTGGAACGAGTACGATCCGTGACTTTCATGCCTATATTTTCCAACGCATATGGCAACCTGTTCCAGACGACATTGTAAGGTGCACGTACAATGATTTGCGGCAATCCGGTATTATCACTACCGCTTTGTACCGTTAATGCACCTGAGTTTTTAGCACTGCTCAGGCTCGCCGCTTCTTGTTGCAGGCTTAAGCCACTCGCCAGTTTATTAAGCATGATGACATTGTATTGCTGGATCTCCAGCGGATTGGTTATTGCCTTTTCACCCTGTTTCAACCCTTCATTCGAAACAGACAGGGCTATCTGGTAATCCTGTTGGGTAACCGAAACACGGTAACGCCCCTGATAAGGGACATTTTCATCTGCCCGCTGCCAGATAATCCAGTCTGTCGTTAAGGTTTGCGCAGAGTCATCTTTATGGCTGACCTTATACCCTTTTTCTGCCAACAGATTGTTTACCTGCGACCATAACTTACTGTATTCTGTGGTATTTTCAAGCAACAACTTACTGCTGTTAGCACTATTTTCAACGCGGGAACCCGTCAATAACGCAAGCGCCTGCACGGGAGGACGTATATCCAAATCTTTACCCACTGCCCCTGTTAAAGCCGTTGTCGGAATATTATACTCGCCATTTTGCAGCGGTAATATCATTCCCGCAGGAATGTTCAATACTTTCAGTGGAGGCGCGTTAAGATAGGATTGATCCCCGCTGACCTGACGTTTATAGCGCTGATCGCTGGAACAGGCAGCTAACAAAACCACCAATGACAGGCCAGCCATCTTCATGACCTTCGATTTTTGCAATAATGTTGCCATTAAAATTCCCTAAAATTTTACAGTAATCCAGCTATTTTCAAGGCGTTACCAACTGGAATTTGCCCTTCCTGCGTAAGCGGAACCATAGGCAAACGCAATGTATCATCGGCAATCAATCCCAATTGACGGCAAGCCCACTTAACTGGCGTCGGGCTAGGTTCAACAAATAATTGATGATGCAATTCCATCAGTCGACTGTTCAGGGCACGAGCTTGCAAATATTTACCTTGCCCAGCTAATTCACACACCTGCGCCATTTCCGCTGCCGCAACGTTTGCGCTCACAGAAATCACTCCCTTACCACCAAGCTGCATGAAATCGACAAAACTTGCATCATCACCACTCAGTAGAATGAAATTTTCATCACTAACCAATTCTTGGATCTGACTAACACGACTTAAGTTCCCTGTCGCCTCCTTAAGCGCAACAATATTTTTCAGTTCCGCCAAACGCGCGACAGTCGGTGGCAATAAATCACATCCGGTACGAGATGGCACATTATACAGAATTTGCGGTAAGTCAGTATTCTCAGCGATTGCCTTAAAGTGCAAATATAAACCTTCCTGTGATGGCCTATTATAATAAGGTGTCACCGACAGGCAACCCACAACTCCCGTGTTTTCGAAACGGTGGGTCAGAGAAATGGCTTCCGCAGTGGCATTTGCCCCCGTTCCCGCAATCACAGGAATGCGTCCATTCGCTATCTCCAGTGTTGTCAATACCACATCAACGTGTTCGTCATGGTTAAGTGTTGCACACTCGCCTGTTGTGCCAACAGACACAATCGCAGATGTACCACTGGCGATATGATAATCAACTAATTTTCTCAAACTGGCCTTATCGATCTGACCGGCTGAGTCCATCGGCGTTATCAATGCAACTATACTGCCTGTAAAACCAGAATGATTGCTTACCATTACCACTTTCCCCTTCGTTAAGCCTAAAACTGCAAATAAGAAGTTCATGGTACTTTCTTGTTATACAGAAGAAAACTCTTTAGCCACGCGATTTCAATGAATTTTGTTAATATCAAGTGTAGTGGATTAAACAAAAATTATAATTTTGCTCTCCTGACAAATGCAATTGACCTTCTCTTGATCATTTTTTATGTTTAAACACCACATACACAGCAAACAACGACTAAAATTAAAGGAAAATCGCTTTGCCAACACCAGAACAGCATTTTTTAGTGATCACCGCCCTAGGTACCGATCGCCCCGGCATCGTTAATACCATTACCCGCCTCGTCAGTACCTGCGGCTGTAACATTGAGGACAGCCGCCTGGCAATGTTTGGCGAAGAATTTACTTTCATCATGTTACTATCCGGTAGCTGGAATGCCATTACGTTGATTGAATCTACCCTGCCACAAAAGGGCGCAGAACTTGAATTACTCATCGTCATGAAACGTACCCGATGTGGGGTGCAGAAAAAATTTCCTTCGACCATCACCGTTAAAGTAGATGTCGATGATTCACCAGGCATTGTTGAACGTTTTACCAGTTTATTCACGGCTCAGGATCTTAATATCGCGGAACTGGTATCAAAAACGCACCCTGCTGAAGGAAATCACCCCGCTCGCCTGCAAATTCAAATTACAGGCCACAATCCAGTTGACGATAATGGCACAATATTTAAAGAAACTTTTTATCACCTATGTGCAGAATTAAATGCACAAGGCAGTATTATCGTACAAGCTCAGATAAAAAATTAAATATATAAAAAACAATGACGTAAATAGAAGGTTTTATACTGATTAGATAGGAAAAATTGAGATCAGTGCCAAGGTGAAGAACAGGACGGATAACCACTATAGGGCAGATTTCTGCCCTTTAACTTGCAGGACAATCCCATATATGGACCATATATGGACATTTTCACCGGGGCGCTATATGCTGTAATCGATACTGCAATTGATAATTTTTATCTCTGGAGAACGTTATGTCCCTACTTACCTCGCCCCGCATAACGACAGTTTCGGCATTCAAGAAAGAGCTGGCTTCAATGGATGTTTCTGACCCGGTAGTTGTTACGCAGAATGGAGAGCCTCTCTATGTGGTTCAAGATCCCGCTCAGTTTGAAATGCAACAGGAACAAATGGCTTTGTTGCGATTGCTCTCTTTCGCAGAAAAAGATGTGAAGGCAGGCCGGACTGTTTCATCCTCCGATCTCAGAGCTAGGCTGAAAGGATTGGTCGATGACAACAACAATTAAGTTTGAATATTCTCAGACTTTTCAGGAGCAGCTCTATGACCGTTTCCACTATCTATCCAAACATATTGGTCAGGCTGCTTCACAAAAACTTCTGGATGGTTTTATTGATAGCTTCGAGAACAGAATAAAGTCACATCCAGAGAGTGCCCCACTATGTGAAGAAGCAGCAGATATTGGTTTAACGACTTACCACGATTATATTGATCCTAATCTCCAGTTAAGAGTGATATACCGGGTATCAACTATAGAGGGGACTGTCTACGCCCTTCTTTTCCTTAGCACCAAGCAGAGTATTCGACAGGCCCTTATCCGGTACTGCCTGCGCAAAGAGTAAAAGCCCTTGAAATCAACGATGGGGCAGTATTATCGTACAAGAGCATTTAAATCAAAACGATTAAACGGAGAATGAATGATGAGTCCATTGAAAGCCGGTGATAAGGCCCCTCAATTCAGCCTTCCTGACCAAGATGGCGAAACCATTAAGCTATCTGACTTCAAAGGCCAACGTGTTTTAGTTTATTTTTATCCCAAGGCAATGACGCCAGGCTGCACCGTTCAGGCATGTGGCTTGCGTGACTCAATGGATGAACTAAAAAGCATCAATGTTGAAGTGTTGGGTATCAGCACAGATGCACCTGGAAAGTTAGCCCGCTTTGTAGAAAAAGAGACGCTAAATTTCACGCTGCTCTCTGATGTTGACCATCAAGTTGCCGAACAATTTGGTGTTTGGGGAGAAAAAAAGTTCATGGGGAAAACCTATGACGGCATGCACCGCATCAGTTTTTTGATTAATCCACACGGTGAGATTGAACACGTTTTTGATAAATTTAAAACCAGTGAACATCATCAAGTTGTACTGGATTATCTGAAACAACATTAATCGTCAACCTGTCATGCGTTGCCGCTCACTTAATAAAGCGGCAACTTATTTATTTTCACTGAGTATTTTATGACATCATATTCAAAGCAAGCGGGTTCTTAGCATTCCTCGCAATCAATAACCCTCTGTAATGCTGCAATATTAGCCTTTGCCATTCTCATTTTTTTCTGCCAACTTATCTTCCGGCCAGGCATGAATCACTGCCTTGATTAACGTAGCCAATGGAATGGCAAAGAAAACGCCCCAGAATCCCCATAATCCACCAAAAATAATGACAGAAAGGATGATAACAAGGGGATGAAGATTAACAGCTTCCGAAAACAAAATTGGCACAAGCAGGTTACCATCTAACCCTTGTACCACCAGATAGGCGATAAACAGAGCCCAGAAATCAGCCCCACATCCCCATTGAAACAACGCCACCACAATCACTGGAATGGTGACAAGCACAGTGCCGATATAAGGAGCGAGCACAGATAAACCAACCAAGACCGCAAGCAACAGAGAATAATGCAGCCCAAAGAAGGCAAATACCGCATAGGTGCAAAGCGTCAATATCACCATTTCTGTCACTTTGCCACGAATATAATTGGTGATCTGCTGGTTCATTTCGCGCCACACTTTCCCTGCCAAACTGCGATTACGTGGCAATATACGCTGCAATGCCGCCACCATTTTATCTTTGTCTTTCAACAGAAAGAACACCATTAAGGGAACCAGGATCAAATAAATCGCAAGCGTCAATAATCCAATCAGGGAAGCAACCGAAAACTTAAAAACGGATTCCCCCGCCAAAGAGAGTTTGCTACGCAGATTATCAGCCACCATATCGATAATACCGGCATCAACTAACGCAGGATAACGGGAGGGAAAAGTATGCGCGTATTCATTAAACCGATTAAGCATATTGGGAAGATCGGAAAATAAATTTAAACCCTGCTTCCAGACGGTCGGAGCAACAATCAAAATAACTAACGCACTGATCCCCATAAAAATGGTTAATACAATGGCAACAGAGAGCGTGCGGCTACACCCTAACTTACCTAACTGTACCGTGGGCCACTCCAGCAAATAAGCCAGTACAATGGCAGCAAGGACAGGAGCCAGAATCCCATTGAAAAAATAGATAATCCCAAAACCAGCCAATAAAATAACTGATAATGCAATGACTTGTGGATCAGCGAAACGGCGACGATACCATTGCATGATCATATCCAACATAAGTACAACTCCTTTGCTGCAATACGTAATAAGTATTTTTCACTAAAATTTATTATGATGAATGATTTTAGGGTACTCTTTCATCATAAAAGTATTCATGAAACTGATAGTTAGAATGGAACGCACCATTTTATGAGAATCACTTTATGAGAAAAACATCCAAGAAATCACTGATAACCCTTTTTATTAGCCTGTTGTTATTAGGAAATCCTCCCGCATTCTCCGTACCCACTGAAGATTCACTACCTGATATCGGCACCACAGCGGGAGCTACCCTTAGCATCAATCAGGAAATGGCGATGGGCGACTTATATATACGTTCGATAAGGGCCCAGGCACCTCTGATTTATGATCCGTTGCTGACTCAATACATTAATCAGTTGGGTCAGAAATTAGTCAGCCATGCCGATTCAGTCAAAACACCTTTCCATTTCTACTTGTTAGATAATCCTAATATTAATGCCTACGCATTTTTCGGCGGTAACGTTGTTCTCCATTCGGCCCTATTTCGCTATAGTCGCAGTGAAAGTGAACTGGCATCGGTCATGGCTCATGAAATTTCCCACGTGACACAGCGACATTTAGCACGATTGATGGAAGAACAAAAACGAACCAGTCCTCTGGCATGGGCCGGCACACTGGGTGCTGTCCTGCTTATGATGGCCAATCCACAAGCCGGTATAGCTGCACTCAGCGGTACACTGGCAGGCTTCCAACAAGGCATGATCAGTTTTACCCAATCGAATGAGCAAGAAGCGGATCGTATTGGAATGCGAACGCTGAGTCGAGCAGGATTTGATCCACACGGAATGCCTGATTTTATGCAAATACTGGTCGATCAATCCCGCTATAGCTCCAGGCTACCTGAAATGCTCTATACTCATCCGTTACCTGACAGCCGTTTGTCTGATGCTCGTAACCGGTCAAATCAATACCCGGCTAAAACTGTTTCGGAGTCTCAAAATTTTCTGTTCGCCCGTGTCCGTATTTTAACCATGTATTCAACGGATCAACGTCCCTATATTGAACAATTGCTAAAAAAATATAGCCAAGGAACCGCCAAAGAACAGCTTGCGGCTGCCTATGGACACGCTATTTTGCTTTCCCAAGATAAAAAGTATACTGAGGCCAGAGCAATATTGTCTCCAATGCTGGATAAACAACCGGATAACATTTGGTTTATTGATACGATGACGGATATTGATATCGGGCAAAAACAGTATACCAACGCTATCACGCGCTTGCAGGAAGCACTCAAGAAACAAAAAAACGATCCGGTATTGCAAATTAATCTTGCAAACGCTTACCTTATGGACAAAAAGTATTCTGAGGCTTCACAACTCCTGTTTCGTTATACCTTCAGTCACCCTGATGATCTTATCGGCTGGACACTATTAAGAAAAACAGCCGGAGGGCAAGGGAAATACAACGACGAACTCGCCTCCTATGCGGAAATCATGGCATTGCAAGGTAATTTTGACTCTGCCATCGAACAACTTAGCAAGGCCAGTGCATTGGCAAAATTGGGCAGTGATGATCAGAAGCGATTTGATGCCCGCATTGATCAATTGCGCCAACTGCAACAAAGCTATAGCCAATATAAATGAAGGATTTTTACATGCAACATGTTACTTTTTATCATAACCCCCACTGCTCAAAAAGCCGTGAAACACTTGAGCTGGTTGAAAAACTCGGTATTACGCCGGAAATAATTCACTATCTTGATACGCCACCTACAGCAGAACAACTTGCCATACTATTAAAGCAACTCGGTTTCAAAGATGCCCGCCAATTGATGCGTACCAAAGAAGATCGTTACAAAGAATTAAACCTTGACAATGCGGCATTATCCCAAGAAGCCTTACTCCAGGCGATGGCTGAAAACCCCAAATTAATAGAGCGCCCGATTGTGGTTGTCGGCGATAAAGCGCGTTTGGGGCGTCCTCCTGAACAGGTTAAAGAAATTCTGTTGTAACTATTTTGCAAGAAGAAATTTTCAATAAAAAAGTGATAGCGGTATATTCGCTATCACTTTTTTATTTGATCTCGTTTCCTTTCCGCTTTAGTTACTCAAAGCTCAAGGATATCTTTTACAAACGGGATCGTCAGTTTGCGTTGTGCCACAATAGATGCCCGATCAAGCTCATCCAAGGTCTTAAACAGCGTTTGCATTTCCCTGTCGAGCCGCTTCAACACAAATCGCCCCACATCCTCAGGCAATTCAAAACCCCGTAATTTTGCCCGTAGTTGCAATGCCTGAATTTTCTCATCATCAGACAGAGGTTGTAATTTATAAATTTGTCCCCAATCCAGACGGGATGCTAAGTCCGGTAACGTCAGGTTAATTTGCCGAGGAGGACGATCACCTGTGATCAAAAGACAAGTGCGGCCAATTTCTACAATGCGATTGTAAAGATTGAAAATAGCCATTTCCCATTCCTGATCACCGGCAATACACTCAATATTATCGATGCACACCAATGATAAATGTTCCATACCATCAAGAACTTCAGGAACAAAATAAGCACGTTTATCCAGTGGTACATACCCTACAGCTTCTCCCTGTTGGGACAATTCGGCACAGGCTGCGTGAAGCAAATGGCTTTTACCCCCGCCATCGCGGGACCAAAAATAGATATAACTGCCGTGTGACTGACTAATGGCCAATTTTATTGCAGCTAATAAGGAGGTATTCTCACCTGCAAAGAAACTGGCAAAAGTTTCATCATCGGGCAAATATAATGGTAATGAAAGCTGCGACGGTGTATTCAGAAGCACCTCAAACAGAATGGATAACGAACAGCGCTAAGTCTACCACAAAAAGTCCCTATAAATGAAACGAATGCTTTGTTTAAAGTAGAAGGTGACTATCAAAGTACACTCTTCCATAAAATGGATAAATTACGACCACTCGGATAGCGCAAATTGATTTTTTTAACTGGTATTCCAGTGAACTTTCAGATTAATATCAGGGCATTCTTTCCATACAACGCTGCATGGCAAAACGAGGCCTATTTTCTTCGCCAGTCAGAGATAACCTATTCTGGCGAAAAAGGTCTTATATCTGACAATCTCATACTATCAATAGCCAAGACTGCCAATAGTAGAAATACGATACATTACCAGAAGTTTTAACTTATCCATCTTAAATTATTTTCAATAGAGGTTAATATGTTAATAAAATACTTATTACACGATGCGATGAGAAAAGCACAAAATACTTTTATGGGTTATTCTTCCAACAAATTTCATTTTTACACAAGAGCAATTGATAAAATAAATGGGAATGAACCTCCCGCAGTACAAGAATTAATAAATATCATGTTAGAAAAAGATAAACAGCTTAATAAGCTACGCGCAAATACAGATATAACAACAAAAATCCCTTATCATTATAAGTATTTTATTGAGAACAAATTCAGGGCTAGACTTGTCGGAAATTGTGGTGAACTTGCTAATTATGCCTTTCATTATTTGATCAAAAAGCATTCTTTCCAAATTTTCAATTACTACAGGCAGAAAGATCCCGATCGCAAAAAAATAATATACATCATCATGTACAGTGCTCCGCAGCCTTATGACCATGTTTTTATAAGCATCCATTATATGGAAGATAAAATTGATTCAGCAGAGATGAAAGCTGTACTCTCACATATTCAAGCAGGATCATGGATATGCGATCCGTGGGCAAATATTGTTTGTGAAGGAGAAAAATATTTCTCTCAATGGAAAAATAAAATGGAAGAGTGGTATGATAAAAAAAAATTTGTAGTTACCCAAGATATTACCGGAACAATACCTGACACAGACCGATACAAGACATTATTTTCCCCTTCAAGACCAAATATATTCAATATAGTCCAACAAAATTCAATATTTCGCGTATCAGAATTAGTTTTCATTGATCAAGATGGGAATATTGCCACATTAGCAAAAGATGGAACTGATAATATAATTCCTTATGATATTAGTGAGATAGATAAATCAGTACTTACCTCTCTGGGTTTACGCAATATAAATAGCAATCTTTCTCCTCGTAACAGTGTATACAATCCATTTCATTCCAATAACTTATCTGATATAACCGCCGAGAAATTAAGGGAAAAAGCACATATATATCGTGGATTAGCTCATATCGCGTTGAAAAAAAGATGTTAAATAATTTAAACGCAGAAAGGGCCTTGAAAAAGCCCTTTCTAATCTAATAGATTTAATTAACGTATTTTATGCTACCCTTCACACTTATTCCCATCTCTTATTGGTTCGACAGAAGAATTAATATATTGCTCTTCTGGGCGGATAGCGCTTATCAGCTTGAAAAACAGACTCAAACCAATACCCACGATAGTTGCCAGCGCCATGCCCTTTAATTCAGCCGCACCAAGCTGAATTTTCGCCCCGCTGACACCAATAATCAAAATAACAGCAGTCAGGATCAGATTTTGTGCCTTGCTGTAATCCACTTTCGAATCAATCAAAACCCGGATACCGGATGCACCAATCACGCCATATAACAACAGGGAAACACCGCCCATAACGGGAACCGGGATCATTTGGATCGCCGCGGCCAGTTTACCGACGCAGGAAAGCAAGATTGCCAGCACCGCAGCGCCGCCAATCACCCACGTACTATAAACACGGGTCAGCGCCATCACACCAATATTTTCGCCATATGTCGTGTTAGGTGTTGAACCAAAAAAGCCCGAAATTATCGTTGAAAAACCGTTGGCAAACATTGAGCGATGCAGACCCGGATTTTTCAGCAAATCTTTCTGCACAATATTTGCCGTGACCACCAAGTGCCCAACATGTTCCGCAATAACCACCAGCGCCGCAGGTAAAATCGTCATAATGGCAAACCATTCAAAACGCGGAGTATAGAACGTCGGCAGTGCAAACCACGGCGCTTCACGGACTGGCGTTAAGTCAACAATCCCCATAAAGAATGACACCGCATAACCGGCCAAGACACCGATTAAAATCGGAATAATCGCCATAAAACCCCGGAACATGACCGAACCCAAGATCGTCACGCCCAGTGTTACCATGGAGATGGTCAGATGGGTCAGATTCACCTCAGTGCCTGCCGCCGGGCGCAACCCTGCCATATCCGCAGCAACACCGGCCAATTCCAACCCGATCACCGCAACAATGGCGCCCATCGCAGCCGGTGGAAATAGCACATTGATCCATCCCCTGCCCGCGACTTTGACAATCAGGGCAACCAGACAAAACAACAAACCGCAGACAATAAATCCACCCAATGCCAATTCATATCCCAAAGGCAGTAACAACAAGACCGGTGAAATAAAAGCAAAGCTGGAGCCTAAATAAGCCGGGATTTTTCCTTTACAAATAACCAAATACAGCAATGTTCCAATGCCATTAAACAACAAAATTGTCGCGGGATTGACTTTAAACAGAATGGGAACCAAAACGGTTGCTCCAAACATAGCAAATAGGTGTTGCAAACTTAAAGGAATAGTCTGTGCCAACGGCGGTTTTTCTTCTACCCCAATAGTCCGACGGGTCATGATTGATATCCTCTTATATCACCTTGCTAGAAACCAAAAAAAACCGACTTTTCAGTCGGCTGTCAATATTATTTAGTACCAAATATTTTATCACCTGCATCCCCTAAACCTGGGACGATATATCCATGCTCATTGAGATATTGATCAATTGAAGCGGTATACAGTTCAACATCAGGGTGGGCTTTCTCCAGTGCCGCGATCCCTTCCGGCGCAGCCACCAACACCAATACCTTAATAACAGGACATCCCGCTTTTTTCAGCAAATCAATGGTCGCAATCATGGAGCCACCGGTTGCCAGCATCGGATCGACAACCAATGCCATGCGCTCATTGATATCAGAAACTAATTTCTGGAAATAAGGCACAGGCTCAAGGGTCTCTTCATCACGATACACACCAACTACGCTGATTCGCGCACTGGGGATATTTTCCAGTACGCCATCCATCATGCCCAAACCCGCACGCAGGATAGGAACGACCGTAATTTTTTTCCCTTTAATCTGCTCTATCTCTACCGGACCACACCATCCCTCAATGGTCACTTTTTCAACGTCTAAATCAGCAGTTGCTTCATAGGTCAGAAGACTACCCACCTCTGAGGCCAGTTCACGAAAGCGTTTGGTGCTTATATCATGATCTCGCATCAGACCAAGTTTATGTTTAACTAGCGGGTGATTAACCTCAACGATCTTCATGGGTTTCTCCTAATATCGCCGGCAGATAAAAAAATCGCGGGATTATAACGCCTTTTCAACATCAAGCCACTACTCATCTATTCATTTTTATCAATCAAACATCGTTTTCTTTGATTCTGATCTAACCGGAAACTGATATAAAGCTATCGCAAACGTTTGCTTAGACTGTTAGAATTGTCGCCGTTCTGTTTTATTTATAAAAATGCAACCGCCTGGGAGCTACGCAGTGACCAACAAAACCTCTCTTAGCTATAAAGATGCCGGTGTCGATATTGATGCTGGTAATGCCTTAGTCAATCGTATTAAAGGTGTCGTAAAACAGACCCGTCGCCCCGAAGTGATGGGAGGATTAGGTGGTTTCGGTGCATTATGTGCCCTGCCACAAAAATATCGTGAACCCGTGTTGGTTTCCGGTACCGATGGCGTTGGGACTAAACTGCGTCTGGCTATGGACTTGAAACGCCATGACACTATCGGCATTGATTTGGTTGCCATGTGTGTCAATGATCTGGTTGTTCAGGGCGCCGAGCCGCTTTTCTTCCTTGATTACTACGCCACCGGCAAACTGGATGTCGATACCGCCGCCAGTGTTATCACGGGCATAGCAGAAGGCTGCAAACAAGCCGGTTGTGCATTGGTCGGGGGTGAAACCGCAGAAATGCCCGGCATGTATCACGGTGAAGATTATGATGTCGCCGGTTTTTGCGTTGGTGTCGTTGAAAAATCAGCCATTATTGACAGCAGTCAGGTTCAGGCCGGGGATGCCCTGATTGCACTTGCCTCCAGCGGGCCACACTCTAATGGCTATTCTCTGATCCGTAAAATCCTTGAGGTGAGTCAGGCCGATCCAGAAACGACCGAGCTTGAAGGAAAACCTCTCGCAGATCATCTGCTTGCCCCCACGCAAATTTACGTCAAATCCATCCTTGAACTGATTGAAAAAGTTGACGTTCATGCGATTGCCCACCTGACCGGCGGTGGCTTCTGGGAAAATATTCCGCGTGTTCTGCCCGAAAACAGGCAGGCCAGAATTGATGCCGGCAGTTGGCAATGGCCGGCCATTTTTACCTGGTTACAGCAAGCCGGTCATGTCAGCGAGCACGAAATGTACCGCACATTTAACTGTGGTGTGGGTATGATCATCGCCCTTCCTCAATCTCAGGCAGCACAGGCGATTTCATATCTGCAAGCCTCAGGCGAAAATGCGTGGCAAATTGGTACCATTACCGAACTCAATGCTGATGAGCAACCTGTTGTTATTATCAAGTAACTATTTTACCCGATTGCTTTTTACCCAACTGATTGCAAGTTGCAGCATGACCGACAAGGCTGCAACTTGAAAAATGAAGGGCATATTAGTCAATGAATTTCTTCAGTGAAGACAAGTTATGAAAAAAATTGTCGTTTTAGTCTCCGGCAATGGCAGCAATCTGCAATCCATCATCGACGCCTGCCAACAAAACCGCATTAATGGGCATATTGCCGCCGTCTTTAGTAATAAAGCCGATGCCTATGGCCTGCAACGTGCTGAACAGGCCGATATCCCTGCCCACTTTATCAACCCGCAAGCCTATGCAGATCGTGCAAGCTATGATATCGCCCTACGCCAAGCCATTGATCAATATGCGCCCGATTTAGTGGTTTTAGCGGGTTATATGCGAATTTTATCGCCCGGATTTGTCCAACACTATCATGGGCGTCTGCTCAATATTCACCCTTCTCTGTTGCCTAAATATCCCGGCCTGCATACCCATCGAAAAGCGATTGAAAACGGTGATCAAGAACATGGCACCTCTGTTCATTTCGTGACGGAAGAATTAGACGGTGGCCCGGTTATTTTACAAGCTAAAGTGCCCATTTTTGCGGGAGATCAGGAAGAAGATGTGAGCAAGCGGGTACAAACGCAAGAACACAGTATTTATCCTTTGGTTATCGGCTGGTTTTTAGATCAGCGTCTGGTTATGGAAGGGAACAGCGCAATAATGGATGGCCAGGTTCTGCCCCCACAAGGTTACGCATCGGAATAACCTATAACAGCGTAATAGGCAGCTTCAACTTACAGCATGGTGTTAACGAATTTGTGTTAACGAATTTGTGTTAACGGATTTGCGTTAGCGGATTTTGTTAAAGTATTTTTAAGTGCTATATTTCGGTGAGACTTTGCTGTAAGTGCCTATTTCGGAAAAAATCCTGAGGTATCCCATGTCCAGTGGTTCAGAAAATCCATCTGTCAATTTACGCCCCCTTGAACGGGAAGATCTGCCTTTTGTTCATCAAATCGATAATAACGCCAGTGTTATGCGCTACTGGTTTGAAGAGCCTTATGAAGCCTTTGTTGAATTATGCGACCTCTATGACAAACATATTCATGACCAAAGTGAGCGCCGTTTTATCATCGAAAGCCTGAACTCCAAAGTGGGTTTGGTGGAATTAGTTGAAATTGATTATGTCCACCGTCGGGCAGAATTCCAGATTATCATCGCCCCAGCCTATCAAGGGCAAGGTTATGCCACCGTGGCGGCCAAACTTGCCATGGAATACGCTTTTGCTGTGTTGAATCTTTACAAGCTGTACCTGATTGTGGATAAAGAAAATTCGAAAGCCATTCATATATACAGTAAATTGGGGTTCCACACTGAAGGTGAATTAATCGATGAATTTTTTGTCAACGGCTCTTATCATACCGCTATCAGGATGTGTACTTTCCAACATCACTATTTTGCTAATAAATTTCACCAATAAATTTCACCAATAAAGCACGTGAAGTCCAAACCCGTACACCGACTCATTAAATGCCAACCATTAAACCCAGTGGAAAACTCAGGAGTAGTAAGGAGTAGTCATGTCCCACGATCGTCTTTATACCGATAAAGAACTTAGCTGGCTCTCTTTCAACGAGCGTGTACTTCAGGAAGCCGCTGACAAAAGTAACCCGCTGATTGAAAGAATGCGGTTTTTAGGGATCTACTCCAATAATTTGGACGAGTTTTATAAAGTTCGCTTTGCCGATGTAAAACGTCGCATTCTTATCAGTGAAGAGCAAGGTTCAGCCACGGCTGCCCGCCAATTATTGCGAAAGATCCAAGCCAAGGTTGCCAAAACCGATCAAGAGTTTGATGCCCTGTATAACGATTTGCTGCTGGAAATGGCACGTAATCAGATTTTCTTGATCAACGAACGGCAGATATCCCCGAATCAACAAATCTGGCTGCGGCAATATTTTCGCCAGCATTTGCGGCCACACATCACGCCAATCGTCATCAATTCAGACACGAATCTGGTTGAGTTTCTCAAAGATGATTATACCTATTTGGCCGTTGAAATTATCCGCGGGCAGGAAACGCAATATGCGTTGTTAGAGATTCCATCTGATAAAGTCCCGCGTTTTGTCAACCTGCCCCCGGAAATGCCAAAAAAACGCAAGTCAATGATATTGATTGATAATATTCTGCGCTACACACTGGATGAAATTTTCAAGGGGTTCTTCGATTACGATACCCTGAACGTCTATTCGATGAAAATGACCCGTGATTCCGAATATGATCTGGCAACCGAGATGGAATCCAGCCTGCTGGAACTGATGTCTTCCACGCTGAAACAGCGGCTGACCGCGGAGCCGGTGCGATTTGTCTATCAGCGTGATATGCCGGATGAAATGGTGGAACTGCTGCGCAGCAAACTGGGGCTGTCCAACGATGACTCGGTGATTGCAGGCGGCCGTTATCATAACTTTAGGGATTTCATCAAGTTCCCCAATGAAGGCAATCGCAACCTGCTGAATAAACCCATACCGCGACTGCGCCACACGTGGTTCGACCATTTCCGCAACGGGTTCGACGCCATCCGTGAAAAAGATGTCCTGCTTTATTATCCTTATCACACCTTCGAACATGTGCTGGAATTGCTGCGTCAGGCGTCTTTCGATCCCAGTGTGCTCTCCATCAAGATTAATATCTACCGTGTCGCCAAAGACTCACGCATTATCGACTCGATGATCCATGCAGCGCACAATGGCAAGAAAGTGACTGTGGTGGTGGAGTTGCAGGCACGCTTTGACGAAGCCGCCAATATCCATTGGGCAAAACGCCTCACTGAAGCGGGTGTCCATGTTATTTTCTCTGCACCCGGCCTGAAAATTCACGCCAAGCTCTTCATCATTTCGCGGCTGGAAGGAGAAGAGATTATCCGTTACGCCCATATTGGTACGGGGAATTTCAACGAAAAAACCGCGCGCCTCTATACCGACTATTCGCTGCTGACGGCCAAACCGGAAGTCACCAATGAGGTTCGCCGGGTGTTTAATTTTATTGAAAACCCTTATCGACCGGTCACGTTTGATAATTTAATGGTCTCACCACAAAATTCACGCGCCATGCTTAACCGGCTGATTACTCAGGAAATTGAGCATGCACAAGCCGGTGAATTGGCGGGGATCACCCTGAAAATCAATAACCTGGTAGACAGGGAGCTGGTCAATCGCTTGTATGATGCCTCGGAAGCCGGTGTCAAGATCCGCATTCTTGTACGAGGCATGTGCTCTTTGGTGCCTAATCAGCCCGGCTTTAGTGAAAACATTCAAGTCACCAGTATTGTGGATCGCTTTCTGGAACACGATCGCGTTTATGTTTTCACCAACAAAGGCAATGAAAAAGTGTTCCTTTCTTCGGCCGACTGGATGACCCGCAACATTGACTACCGCATTGAAGTGGCGGTTTGTCTGCTCGACCCAATGCTAAAACAACAGGTTATGGATATCCTCGAACTCCAATTCAGTGATACCGTCAAAGCACGCTATATTGATAAGGAATTGAGCAATCGCTATGTTCCACGGGGAAATAAGCGTAAAATCCGCGCGCAACTTGCTGTTTATGATTATTTAAAGAACCTCGAACAACCGGAACCAAGAGCCTGATCTATGCCGTTGAAACATGACACCCCAATACCCAAACCTCAAGAGATTGCCACAATTGATTTGGGTTCCAATAGCTTTCACATGGTGATCGCCCGTATTGTTAACGGTGCATTACAGGTGATTGGGCGTTTAAAAAAGCGGGTTTATCTTGCCGATGGTTTAAACAGCAAAAATGCGTTAAGCGAAGAAGCCATAAGCCGTGGCCTGAATTGTCTTTCCCTGTTTGCCGAACGGTTACAGGGTTTTTCCGCCAATAATGTCTGTTTAGTGGGAACACATAGTTTACGTGAAGCGACCAACGTACAAGAATTTTTGCAACGGGCAAAAGAAGTTATCCCCTATCCCATTGAAATTATCTCTGGCCATGAAGAAGCCCGCCTGATTTTTATGGGCGTTGAGCACACCCAACCGGAAAAAGGCCGGAAACTGGTGATTGACATTGGCGGAGGCTCCACGGAATTGGTTATTGGTGAAGACTTCGAACCGCTATTGATTGAGAGCCGCCGTATGGGTTGTGTCAGTTTTTCCCGTCAATTCTTTCCGGACGGTGTGATTAATGAACATAATTTTCGCAAGGCACGACTCCAGGCGGCACAGAAACTGGAAAATCTCGTTTGGCAATTTCGAACCAAAGGCTGGGATTTTGCCTTGGGTGCGTCAGGCACGATCAAAGCCATACACGAACTCTTGGTGGAATTAGGTGAAAAAGATGGCCTGATTACACCAGAACGCTTAAACATGCTGGTGAAACGCATCCTGAAATATAAAAATTTCAACGAGCTGGAATTGCCGGGATTATCCAATGACCGCAAACAAACATTTGTTCCCGGTCTGTCAATTTTATGCGGTATTTTCGATGCCCTGCATATTCAGGAATTACGCTTGTCTCAAGGTGCATTGCGGGAAGGTGTGCTTTATGAAATGGAAGATCGGTTCCGTCATCAGGATATTCGCCAGCGAACCGCCAAAAGCCTTGCCGAACACTATAATATCGATCGGGAACAGGCCGGCCGCGTTTGGGATACCGCCAAAAACCTGTATGACCAATGGGCAGAACAGAATCCCAAACGAGTCCATCCACAACTGGAAGCGATTCTATTGTGGGCAGCCATGCTGCATGAAGTGGGTTTAAGCATTAATTTAAGTGGGTTGCAACGGCATTCAGCTTATATCCTGCAAAATACCGAATTACCGGGGTTCACCCAAGAACAGCAATTATTGCTGGCAACACTGGTGCGTTATCACCGTAAAGCGGTTAAAGTCCATGAGCATCCCCGCTTCTATCTGTTTAAGAAAAAACAGTATCTTCCTATGTTGAAGATATTACGCTTGGCAACCTTGTTGAATAACCAACGCCAATCAACCACCACACCGGAGTCACTGAGGTTAGAAACCGATCATGGCCATTGGACACTCTACCTGCCCCAAGATTATTTAAAACAAAATGCGCTGGTCTTGCTCGATCTGGAACAAGAGCAAAGCTATTGGGGTGACGTGACTGGCTGGAACTTACAGATTAAAGAGGAATCGATTTAACGATGTCGCGCTATGAAAAAGAAACCTGTTCAAATTATCCAATTGATCCTGTTTATCAGCTTCTTAATTTTATTTGGGCGCTTTATCTATTCATTTGTGGCAGCATTGGAGCATCACCAGCAAATACAGCAACAAGCAGAGAAATCGCTCAATTAAAGGTGCCTCATGTCACAATCGGCCTTTACGCCTGATAATACCACCGTTGCCAACCAGCATTCCCAAAAACTGGCACATGCCCGTCAACACCTGCTTTCACTGTTTATCCACGATAAGCTGTTTGTCGATACATTATTGGGGCAAGCTGATGAACATTCAGCGATCAGTGACGAGCAGTTACTGGAGAAAATAGAGGAAGTCAGTGCGCTGCTGACCAGCCTGCATGCTGCCGATATCGCCGACATTCTGGAAGCCTTGCCTTATGATGAACGTCTTGCTTTATGGCGCTTGATTGACAATCGCCAGCGCGGTGAGGTTTTAGTAGAAGCGTCCATCCCCGTTTGGGATAACCTGATCAAGGATATGTCTGACGTTGAGCTGTTACGCGCCATCGGTAAGCTGCATGTAGATGAACAGGCTTATATCGCAGAGTATCTTCCCCGCGATACCACCCGCCGCCTGCTGACCTATCTGGAGCCGAGACAACGCAATCGTATCCGGGAAGTGTTGCAGTACCATAAAGACAGTATCGGCCAAATGATGGATTTCGAGTTCGTGACCGTGCGGGGCAATGTGACACTCGGTGCTGTTCAGCGCTTTTTACGTTCCCGCGGCGATATTCCTGAAACCACCGATAAGATCTTTGTTATTGACCGCAAAAATCGCCTACAGGGAGAGCTTCCGCTCACGACTTTGCTCACCAACGTACCGGGTAAATTCGTTTCCGAAGTCATGAATACGGATACCGTGACTTTCTTGCCGGAGCAAAAAGGGGAAGATGCCGCCAGTGCGTTCGAACGCTATGACCTGGTTTCTGCCGCCGTGGTAGACAATAACGGGCGCTTGATGGGACGCCTGACGGTTGAAGATATTGTTGATACCTTGAGCGAAGAAACGGATACCAATATTCGCCGCATGGGGGGCTTAAGCCGTGAAGAAGACGTTTTTGCCCCTGTGGGTCAGGCGGTCAAAACTCGCTGGACATGGCTTGCCATCAATTTGTGCACCGCTTTTGTCGCATCACGGGTTATCGGGCTTTTTGAGCATACCATTTCCCAACTCGTTGCCCTTGCGACTCTGATGCCCATCGTCGCAGGGATTGGCGGCAATACCGGTAATCAGACCATAACCATGATCGTCCGTGCGCTCGCGCTCCATCAAATCCAGACAGGCAGTTTTTCTTACCTGCTATTAAGGGAACTGGGGGTTGCCCTTATCAACGGCATTATCTGGGGCGGAATAATGGGTGTTATCACTTATCTGCTCTATGGTGACCTTGCGATGGGAGGCGTCATGACCCTGGCGATGGTATTGAACCTAATAATGGCTGCGCTGATGGGCGTATTAATCCCGTTTATTATGATGAAACTGGGCAGAGATCCGGCCATTGGCTCCAGTGTGATGATCACCGCCATTACGGATACCGGCGGGTTCTTTATCTTTTTGGGATTGGCAACGCTGTTTTTGGTTTAATTGATTTTGTAAAAACGCCGATCATCAATTCGGCGTTTTTTTATCAAAATAACATTAACCAGATTAAATCTCATAACCCTCCATTATTTTTAGTTCCTCGATATTATTTTTATATCTCTCCTTAAGTTTCTTCTGTAACTCTTTTGCTTTCGTACAATATTGGTCAATACCATCAACTATTTCCTTTTTCCGCTCTTCAGACAGGTTAATATCCCATTCTCCAGCAAAATACTGACAATTTTCCGCATTATCGATATACTCGCGCAAATCGTTTGGAACGTTATTTTCCAATGCCTGTGAGTTTCCGCAAAAAAATAAGAAAAAGAAAAACATAATACATACCCTTGTTAATTTTTTTATCTCTTCCATCTTGTCCATCACCATCAAATTAATTATGAGAGTAATCAATGTTAAGTGTTCCGGCACGCCTACTGGCGATACATATCATTCACCCTCTTAATGTTCAATATGTAACCATCAAGAGGAAGTCCTATTCCTCGTAACATAATTCTCTGTGTCCCATTGGACACCCCATCACAAATCCCGTGAAAAATCACTACCGGAAACATTATCTTTTTGACATAACCTCCATATTTTCTTCATTATTGACGAATTCCTGTTGGTTACACTAATAATATACTTTTGCGTCTAATATCGAATTAAGATGCCACCCGATTGGTTACCGCCACAACACTTAAGAGAATGTCGAGCAAATGAATAACAAAAGCCGTTCCGCCTTTTTCCGACTCGCTGCGGTGCTAGCCGTGATCGTCGTGGCCGTTTTCTTTGCGTGGAAATATTTCAACGCACCGTCATCAACAGATGGCTCTCAAGATGCAAAAGCAAAACAGGAGCTGCCTAACCCCAATCAACCCCCTGTGCAGGTAGCAACGGCTGAAATCAAATCTGTCCCCCATTATTTAGGCGGATTAGGAACGGTGCAGGCGGCAAATACGGTGACTGTCACGAGCCAAGTGGAAGGCCAGTTAATCGCGCTGCATTTTAATGAAGGCCAATATGTCAAAAAAGGGGATTTGCTGGCGGAAATCGACCCCCGTCCCCTGAAGGTCAAACTGGCACGGGCACAGGGGCAATATGCCAAAGATCAGGCAACATTGGCGAATGCGAAACAGGATTTGCTCCGCTTTCAGCAATTGGCGAAAAGTAAACTTATCTCCCGGCAAGATCTGGATAAACAAGTCTCGTTGGTTCGCCAAAGTGAAGCGAGCTTAACCGCTGATCAGGCGGATATCGACGAAGCCAAACTGCAATTGACATACAGCCGGATCACGGCGCCCATTTCCGGTCGTGTCGGATTGAAACGCATTGATGTCGGTAACTATATCTCTGGTGGCGGCACAACGCCGATTGTGGTCATTACGCAGGTCGATCCGATTGATGTCCTGTTTTCCCTGCCTGAAAACGATATCAGCACCGTGTTAAAGGCGCAAAAAGATCACGAAAATGTGGCTGTTATTGCGTGGGATCGCAATAATCAACAGCAATTAGCCCAAGGAAAACTCTCCAGTATCGATAACCAGATTGATGTGACAACCGGCACAATCAAGATGAAGGCACAATTCAATAATCAAGATCATGGGTTGTTTCCCAATCAATTCGTCAATATCCAGATAAAAGTCAATACCTTGAGCAATGCCGTTGTGATTCCCGTTGCAGGGTTACAAATGGGCAATAGCGGTAATTTCGTCTGGAAAGTGGATAAAGAAGATAAGGTCAGCAAGCATAAGGTGGTTTCAGGACTACAAAATAATCAATGGGTAGTTATCAATAGTGGCCTGTCAGCAGGAGAACGGGTCGTCACGGATGGCATTGACGGCCTGACCGAAGGTACCAAAGTCGAGATTGTCAAACCCTTAACCCTTGAAGCACTTGATGCGGATAAAGAACAGAAAGATTCAGGGCAAGCAAACGCTCAAGTGGAGAACGCCTGATGCAATCTGATGCGCCAATCACAGGCGGAGGGCCATCCCGCCTGTTTATCTTACGTCCGGTTGCCACGACGCTGTTTATGATTGCGATCTTGCTGGCCGGGTTGATTGGTTACCGGATGCTGCCGGTTTCTGCCTTGCCGCAAGTGGATTACCCCACGATCCAAGTGGTGACACTGTATCCCGGTGCCAATCCCGATGTGATGACATCCGCAGTGACCGCACCGCTCGAACGCCAGTTTGGTCAGATGTCCGGCCTAAAGCAGATGTCATCCCGAAGTTCTGGTGGCGCTTCGGTTATCACGTTGGTATTCCAGCTCTCATTGCCGCTGGATGTGGCAGAACAGGATGTCCAGGCGGCAATCAATTCAGCCAGCAATTTACTGCCTGGGGATCTGCCTTATCCACCGATTTACAGCAAAGTCAATCCGGCTGATCCCCCGATATTGACGCTGGCCGTCACCTCCGATGCCGTGGCGATGACTCAGGTACAGGATATGGTGGAAACCCGCGTAGCCCAACGGATTTCTCAAGTCAGTGGTGTCGGTTTGGTCACCTTGGCAGGCGGGCAACGCCCCGCTGTACGGGTTAAATTGAATGCACAAGCCGTAGCAGCCCAAGGATTAGACAGCGATGTAATCCGTTCTGCCATCATGAAAGCCAATGTGAATTCGGCAAAAGGCAACTTTGACGGGCCGACCCGCTCCATCACCATCTCCTCCAACGATCAAATGAAATCTATCGACGATTACCGCAATTTAATCGTCGCCTATAAAAACAGTGCTCCGGTTCGCTTACGTGATGTCGCGACCATTGAACAGGGCGTGGAAAATAGCAAGTTGGGCGCATGGGCAAATGAAAAACCGGCTATCGTCATCAATGTTCAGCGCCAGCCTGGGGCGAATGTGATTGAGACAACGGATAATATCCATACTATGCTGCCAGAATTGATCAGCAGCCTGCCCAAATCCGTCAAGGTGGAAATACTGACCGATCGTACCGTCTCGATCCGCCACTCCGTCGAAGATGTGCAATTTGAACTGTTGCTGGCTATTGCGCTGGTTGTCATGGTGATTTACCTGTTTTTGCGCAATGGCATTGCCACCTTGATCCCCAGTATTGCCGTACCACTTTCGCTGGTCGGGACATTTGCCGTGATGTACTTTTGCGGCTTTTCCGTCAATAACCTCACCTTAATGGCCTTAACCATCGCAACCGGCTTTGTGGTGGATGATGCGATTGTGGTGATTGAAAATATCTCCCGTTACATTGAACGGGGAGAAAAACCGCTGACAGCGGCGCTAAAAGGGGCGGGAGAAATTGGCTTTACGATCATCTCCCTGACGTTCTCATTAATTGCCGTCTTGATCCCGCTGCTGTTTATGGGCGATATCGTCGGCCGGCTGTTCCGGGAATTCGCCATTACCCTGGCTGTCGCCATTTTAATTTCTGCCGTGGTGTCATTGACACTGACACCAATGATGTGTGCAAGGATGCTGAAATCTGAAGCGAATATTAAGCACAATCGCTTTGAACAGGCCTGTGAACGTTTCTTTGAACGTCTGATTGCCGTCTATGCCGTCTTTCTGAAACGGGTATTGAATCACCCTTGGATAACGCTTGGTGTTGCCTTCGGTACGCTGGCGCTGACTGCCCAGCTCTATATCATGATCCCCAAGGGATTCTTCCCCTTGCAGGACAACGGCTTGATTCAGGGTACACTGGAAGCCCCCCAATCCATTTCATTTAATGCCATGGCAGATAAGCAGCGGCAAGTCACAGCACTGTTATTAAACGATCCGGCGGTGGACAATATCACGACCTTTATCGGTGTCGATGGCAGCAATCCAACCCTGAATAATGCGCGCCTGCAAATCACATTGAAGCCCCTCAGTCAGCGTGACGACCGCATTGATGAGGTAATTCCCCGCCTACAGGCACGTATTGCCAAAGTCCCTGACGTCAAATTATACCTGCAACCGACACAGGATTTGACCATTGATACCCAAGTATCGCGCACGCAATACCAGTTTACCTTGCAAGCCACTTCGCTCGATGAGCTGGCAGTCTGGGTACCCAAGTTGCAACATGCCCTGCAACAACGGCCGGAATTGGTGGATATCGCTAACAACTGGCAAAATCAGGGGCTGGTGGCTTACCTCAACGTGAACCGGGATATGGCCAGCCGCTTCGGGATCTCGATGGACGCCGTGGATAATGCGTTGTATAACGCCTTTGGCCAACGTCTGATTTCGACGATTTACACGCAATCCAATCAGTATCGCGTTATTCTTGAGCAAGATACGCAAAATTCACCGGGGCTGGCCGCGATAAACCATCTTTATCTGACCGGTAGCGATGGGAAAATGGTGCCTCTCAGTGCCATTGCCACTGTCGAACAGCGGCTGGGGAATTTGTCTATCGATCACCTGCAACAGTTTCCTTCTGCCACTTTCTCATTCAATGTAGCGAAAGAGTCGTCCCTTGAACAAGCCGTCAATGCGGTCAAGGAGGCAAAACAGGCGATCAGAATGCCAAAAGACATTATCACGCAGTTTCAGGGAGCAACACTGGCGTTCCAGAATGCGCTCAGTAATACCCTTTGGCTGATTCTGGCGGCTGTCGTTGCCATGTATATCGTGCTCGGCATCCTGTACGAAAGTTTTATCCATCCCGTTACCATCTTGTCAACCTTGCCTACCGCAGGTGTCGGAGCCTTGTTGTCTTTGATGATTGGAGGATATGAGCTGGATATTATCGCCATTATTGGGATTATTCTCCTGATCGGCATTGTGAAGAAAAACGCCATCATGATGATCGATTTTGCGCTGGCCGCAGAGCGGGAAAAAGGCATGTCCCCTTATGAGGCCATTTATCAAGCCTGTCTGTTGCGTTTCAGGCCGATATTGATGACAACCATGGCCGCGTTGCTAGGGGCGCTGCCATTGATGCTGAGTACTGGTATCGGGGCAGAACTGCGCCGCCCTTTAGGTGTCAGCATGGTGGGAGGTCTGGTCATGAGCCAGATCCTGACCCTGTTCACAACGCCCGTGATTTATCTGCTATTTGATCAGTTAGCACACTATTATCAGCACCACAGAAAACATAAGAAAGATCATCAAATAAAGCTTGATAAGGCCTCAGATACCCCCCGGGAGCCACTGTGAAATTCTTTGCCCTATTTATCCGGCGGCCGGTTGCCACAACATTGCTGAGCTTAGCCATCACCCTGTGTGGGGCGCTCAGTTTTATCTTGCTGCCTGTGTCGCCGCTGCCACAGGTTGATTTTCCCATGATAACCGTTTACGCGTCCATGCCTGGTGCATCACCAGAAACGATGGCATCTTCCGTGACAACACCGCTGGAACGCGCATTAGGCAGGATAGCTGGGGTAAAAGAGATGTCTTCTGCCAGCTCGCTGGGCACCTCTTCGATTTACCTGGAATTTGATCTTGATCGGGATATCAATGGCGCAGCACGGGATGTTCAGGCCGCCATCAATGCGACTCAAAGTTTGTTGCCTTCCGGTATGCCCCGCAAGCCGGGGTATTATAAAGCGAATCTGTCAAACGCCCCGATCATGATCCTGACACTCACTTCAGACAATTATAATGAAGGTCAACTGTATGATCTTGCCTCCACCCGATTGGCGCAAAAGATTTCTCAGATAGAAGGCGTCAGTAAAGTCAGTATCGGCGGGAGTTCATTACCGGCAATACGCCTTGAACTCAACCCTAATGCCCTCTTCAACCAAGGCGTTTCTCTCAACGATGTCAGTAATGCTATCAGGAATGCTAATCTCCGCTCTCCAACAGGTTATGTTGATTCCGATAAACAGAGCTGGCAGCTACACACTAATGACGAACTGAAAACACCTGACGATTACCGCTCAGTTATTGTTCGTTATAATCATGGAGCCCCTGTCAGGTTGCAGGATATCGCCAATGTTAAGAACTCCGTCGAGGATACTCGCGCAGCAGGCATGTCTGGGAATAAATCGGCGATTGTGCTGATTATCCGCCGTGAAGCAGGTGCCAATATCATCGCAACCGTTCAACGCATTCGTGATCAGTTTCCGGCCTTGCAAGCCGCCTTGCCAGCCAATGTTCAGCTAAAAGTTGCCCAAGATCGTTCACCGACGATTCACGCTTCCCTGCAAGAAGTTAAGCGGGCACTCGCCATTGCCGTCGCGCTGGTGATTCTGGTCGTGTTCCTGTTTTTGCGTTCTGGCCGGGCGACATTGATTCCGGCCATTGCGGTTCCGGTATCACTGATTGGTACGTTTACCGCCATGTACTTATGCGGTTTCAGTCTGAATAACCTTTCTTTGATGGCATTAACCATTGCCACCGGATTTGTTGTTGATGATGCCATTGTGGTACTGGAGAATATTTCCCGCCATCTGAATGCCGGGTTAAAACCCATGCAGGCCGCCCTCAAAGGCACCAGGGAAGTGGGATTCACGGTGTTAGCCATGAGCTTATCCCTCGTTGCGGTATTTATTCCCCTCGTCTTGATCGATGAATTACTCGGCAGATTATTCCGGGATTTTGCTGTCACACTGGCAACCGCCATCGGGATCTCCCTGTTCATTTCACTTACCTTGACCCCGATGATGTGCGCGCATCTGCTGAAATCCTCCCCCCAACATGCACAAAAGCAGACACGGGGATTCGGCAAAGTATTGCTGCGAACCCAGCAAGGCTATGCCCGTTCATTGCAATGGGTATTCAAGCATACTCGCTGGGTATTGTTGATATTGATAGGCGTTATTGCCTTGAATATCTGGCTCTATATCAGCATTCCGAAAACGTTTTTCCCGCAACAAGATACCGGAAAAATGCTGGGGTTTGTGGTGGCGGATCAAAGCATTTCATTTCAGGCCATGCGGGAAAAAGTGAAACGCTTTATGCAGGCTATTGATGATGATCCAACCGTGGATAATGTCGTGGGTTTTACCGGTGGTGACAGCATCAATACGGGCTTTATGTTTATTTCGTTGAAGCCATTGAAAGAACGTCGCGAAAATATCCAGCAAGTTATCACCCGTTTAAGAAGTCAACTACCGAAAGAAGCTGGCGCACGGTTATATTTAGTTCCTGTTCAGGATCTAAGAAGCGGAGGGCGGGGAGGTAAATCGATTTACCAGTTTAATTTGTTGTCTGATGATTTTGGTGAACTGCGTCAATGGAGTCCCGTTGTCAAAAAGGCATTGCAAAGGTTGCCTCAGTTGGTGGATGTCAATGCCGATGACGATGAGGATGCGAAAGGCGCCGAAATCGCGATTACCTATGATCGTGATGTTATGGCTCGTTTAGGCATCAATGTTGCCGAGGCAAATAATTTGCTCAACAGCGCGTTTGGGCAGAGACAGGTTTCCACAATTTACACCTCTTTGAATCAATATAAAGTGGTCATGGAAGTTGAACCGCAATATAACCAAGATCCCCGTGCGCTGGAGAAAATGTTTGTCATTAATAGCAAAGGCGAACGTATTCCCCTCTCCTACTTTGCCCAATGGCATCCAGCCAATGCACCATTGGACGTTTATCATCAGGGACTTTCGGCGGTTTCCACCATTGCCTTTGATGTGGCACCAGGTTATACGCTGTCTGATGCCATCAGCGCAATAGAAAAGACAATAACAGAACTGGGCGTTCCTTCAGCCGTGCGCAGCTCGTTTGCAGGCACCGCCCAGGATTTCCAGGAGAGTGAACGCTCTCAATTACTGGTGATCCTCGCCGCCATTGTCACGGTTTATCTGGTGCTTGGCGTACTCTATGAAAGTTATATTCACCCCCTGACCATTCTTTCCACCCTGCCTTCTGCGGGAGTCGGTGCTTTGCTGGCTCTGGAACTGTTCAATACCCCATTTAGCCTTATCGCCATGATTGGGATTATGCTGTTAGTCGGCATTGTTCAGAAAAATGCCATTATCATGGTCGATTTTGCTCTTGAAGCCCAACGCAATGGTAAGCTCAGTGCTCAGGAAGCTATTTTTCAGGCCAGTTTATTACGATTCCGTCCGATCATGATGACGACGCTTTCTGCGCTGCTTGGGGCTTTACCTTTGGTATTGAGCAATGGAGATGGCGCCGAATTGCGTTTACCACTGGGGATAACAATTGTTGGTGGTCTGATGGTAAGCCAACTTCTCACGCTGTATACCACGCCGGTTGTGTATCTGTTTTTTGACCAGTTGCGGGAAAAATGGCGCTCTCGTCATGCAACTCGCGACACGACATTATCTCAGATAACCGACTCAGATAGCTGAAAGTAAAATGAAATTCAGGATAAAAATTGGCATCAGCCGTAAACTTTTTCTGGCTATTTTTGCCACTTGTATGCTGGTATTGGTCACCATGCACTGGGGCATTTACCTCAGCTTTCAACACGGTTTTATTGGCTATATCAAGCAAAATAGTCAAACTCGAGCTGATATGCTGGCAGAAGCCTTGACAGAACAATACCAGCAATACGGCAATTGGCATTTTCTGACCCAAAATGATCGGGCAATATTTCAAATTATCCGCACAATTGAACAGGGTGACAATTCCCAACAAAAGACCAAATCTCATAGCTGGCGTCCCCAGTTTTGGATTGTGGATACTCACATGCATCGTTTGGTCGGGCATTCTAATGATATTCCGGCCGACAGTTATCGTAAGCCTGTCACCTATAATAATCATGTTGTCGGCTGGGTCATTGTCAGCGCATCAGACAAGATTACCCGTCAGGCGGATATCAGCTTCGCCCACCAGCAACAATTTACCAGTTGGACTATCGTCGGTCTTTCAACTTTATTGGCACTGATTGCCACTTTTCTTCTCTCCCGTGGTCTGTTAAGACCGGTTAAACGGCTGGTGGAAGGGACACATAAACTCGCAGCAGGTGATTTTAGTGTCCGTGTCGTTCCATCCAGTAAAGATGAAATCGGTAAATTGGCATCAGATTTTAACCAACTTGCCAGTACGCTGGAAAAAAATGAACAGATGCGCCGTAATTATATGGCTGATATCTCCCATGAACTGCGTACCCCACTTTCTGTTCTGCGTGGTGAACTGGAAGCCTTACAAGATGGTGTGCGGGAACTAACACCAGAAACTATTCCTTCTTTGCTCACCGAAGTGGCTATCTTAACAAAGCTGGTAGACGATCTGCATTTATTATCCCTGTCTAATCGTGGTTCACTGACTTATAGAAAAGAGCCGGTTAATGTCAATGAATTACTGCAAATCTCCATAGCGAATTATCATGGCCGTTTTTCGGATAAACAAATCAGGTTGGTATTGAATTTAAAAGACAACGTGACACTGTTTGCCGATCCCAATCGACTCACGCAGCTATTTCACAATTTGCTGGAAAATAGTCTGCTTTACACGAATGAGCATGGAAATGTGATTATTCATGGATATTCAGATCAGCAAAAATGGGTATTGGATGTACAAGACAGCGCCCCCGGACTGACGGCTGAACAATATCAGCATGTTTTTGAACGTTTTTATCGCTGCGAATCTTCCCGTAACCGCGCAAGCGGAGGTTCAGGGCTTGGGCTGGCAATTTGCTATAACATCGTTGAAGCCCATAATGGCATCATTCACGCAGAAAGCTCACCTTTAGGTGGTATTAAAATTCGCGTAGAATTACCATTGATTAAATTATCTGAACTTGAAACACGCTAAACTTGGAACACCATACCCGGAACACCATGAGCACACCGCTGACACAATATACTGTTCTAATCGTTGAAGATGAACCCAAGTTGGGGCAACTGTTGGTTGATTATCTGCAATCCGCGGATTACCAAACTCAATGGCTCAAACGGGGTGATGAAGTCATCGCCCATGTGCAAAAATACCAACCCCATCTTATCTTGCTTGATCTGATGCTACCCGGCCTTGATGGGTTGTCGATCTGTCGGGAAATCCGTCAGTTTTCCGATATCCCGGTTGTGATGATGACAGCAAAAACGGAAGAAATTGATCGGCTACTCGGCCTGGAAATCGGGGCTGACGATTATATCTGCAAGCCTTATAGCCCACGGGAAATGGTTGCCAGAGTAAAAACCATCTTACGCCGTTGCTACCGCCCGAAAGATATTATCAGTGTGCAAGGTGCACTGACTATTGATGAAAACCACTTTCAGGCGCGTTATTGTGAGCAGGTGCTTGAACTCACTCCGGTTGAATTCCGTCTGCTGAAAATTATGTCCAGCCAGCCGGGGCGGGTTTTTTCCCGCGATCAGTTATTGAATAACCTTTATGACGATCACCGTATTGTGAATGATCGTACTATTGACAGCCACATTAAAAACTTGCGCCGTAAACTGGAGCAATTGGATGGCGATAAATCGTTTATCCGCTCCATTTACGGATTGGGCTATCGTTGGGAAGCCGAAATCTGCCGTTTAATGTGACAATATTCAGCGCCGCTGGTTTTTTTGCAGACCTGAAATAACCGCTAATAACAATGCCATTAAGGCTAATAACCCTCCCGCCAGATTAAGGGTTGCGTAGCCATAATGAGATGCGATAATCACACCACCCAGCCATGCCCCTACTGCATTGCCCAAATTAAAGAAGCCGATATTGACAGAAGAAACCAGATTAGGTGCACCGGCTTCCTGAGCTTTATCCATGACCAGCCGCTGAATTGGCGATACCGTGGCAAAACCCAATGCTGCCATTAAAAATATACTCAAACAGGCAATGAATGGATTATTGCCATAAAGCCAGAAAATAAACAGAATTAAGGCTTGTAGCCCTAAAGTCCAATACAACAATGGCATCATTGCCTTATCTGCAAGTTTTCCACCCACAATATTGCCAAAGAAAAACCCTAGCCCCAAAACCAGAAGGAGCCAGGTGATTGCGCTCTCAGAGAATCCGGCAACATTCACCATCAATGGCGCAATATAGGTAATCGTCGTAAAAAATGCAGCGGGGCCTAAGACAGTGATCCCCATCGCCAAAAGCACATGGATATTGGTGAAAGCCAGCAATTCTTTTTTAATACTGACCGGGGCTTTCTGATCGAATTTAGGTAATAACTTTAAAATTCCAACTAAGGCGATAATGCCAATCACCGTAATGATGGCAAAAGTGACACGCCAGGAAATAGCCTTCCCTATCCAGGTTCCAAGCGGTATGCCGACCAAATTAGCCAGTGTCATTCCACTAAACATTAATGCGATAGCGGTCGTTTTTTTATTTTCTGGCGCCAACTCAGCAGCAATAATTGCACCGATCCCCATAAACGCCCCGTGGGTCAGGGAAGCCACAATTCGGCCAATAATGGCCAGATAAAATGTCGGGGAAAAAGCAGTCAGTGCATTTCCGATGATAAATAATACCATCAACATGGAAAGCATCTTTTTCCTTTCTATCCGTCCCCCCAAAATTATTAGAACAGGTGCTCCAACAAATACACCAAGGGCATAACTGGTTACCATATAACCCGCGGTTGGTATTGAAATACTAAATTCGGTTGCGATTTCAGGAAGTAAACCCGCGACAATAAATTCAGTCGTCGCGATCCCAAATGTCGCTATGGCTAGAGCCAAAATAGCTACAGGCATGGAAAACTCCTAATAAGAAGTTGAATTAATCAGGTTATGATTGTAACGATGTGTATTTATCCCTGAGACAAAGACTGTAATATATTCGTGCAGCTACCAATTTGGAAGTCGTTGTCAATTAATCGGCAAAAACAAAATAATCATTGTGCTCTATAAAAACAGAGAGGCAGAAGATAATTTTTTTCATCAAATCCCTTGACTGTACAAAATTCAGGCTAAACTTAAGCTGATAATTACCCAATCAGGAGAATTTCTTATGGCTACTGGGCATTATGATCTTAAGAAAACAAAGAACGGGCAATTTTATTTCAATCTGGTGACAACAAGTGGTGACATTATTCTGAACAGTGAAATGTATACCACCAAAGCGGCTGCCAATAAGGGTATTCACTCTGTGCGAGTCAATTCTCCCGACAAGGCTCGCCATGAAGTGAGAAAAAATAAATCAGGCAAACCCTATTTTGTCCTGAAAGCCCGAAATCATCAGATTATTGCTATCAGTGAAGCCCACACTAATGAAGCAAGCATGAAGAAATGTATGCAGTCTGTCATGAAAATCGGACCGACAGAAAAAGTCCGTGATCTGACCAAACAGAATTGACAGACACAATGAATAACGCGCGCCGCATGGCGCGCTTTTTTTATATTTGTGCTAATGATGGTATAAGCGCTAAAATCCTCCTCCTTTAAACCTTACCCTTAGTAATGATAATGAAGACCGGGTAAGGGCTGACTTGAACTCAGACCGAGAACGTTAAGAATATGTTTACTCCAGAATTACTTTCCCCTGCCGGCTCCTTGAAAAATATGCGTTACGCATTCGCTTATGGCGCTGATGCCATCTATGCCGGACAACCCCGTTATAGCCTGCGTGTTCGCAATAATGAATTCAACCATGAGACATTGGCTCAGGGCATTAAGGAAGCGCACGAATTAGGTAAGCATTTTTATGTGGTGGTCAATATCGCACCCCATAATGCCAAGCTGAAAACGTTTATCCGGGACTTAAAACCCGTTGTGGAAATGGGGCCTGATGCCTTGATTATGTCTGATCCGGGCTTGATTATGCTGGTGCGCGAAGCCTTTCCTGAAATCGATATTCATCTTTCAGTTCAAGCCAATGCAGTTAACTGGGCCACAGTCAAATTCTGGAAACAAATGGGGTTGACGCGCGTTATTCTTTCCCGCGAACTTTCGCTGGAGGAAATTGCTGAAATCCGCCAGCATGTGCCCGATATGGAGCTTGAGGTTTTTGTGCATGGCGCACTGTGTATGGCTTATTCTGGTCGCTGCCTATTATCGGGTTATATCAACAAGCGCGATCCTAACCAAGGCACCTGCACCAATGCCTGTCGCTGGGAATACAATGTGCAGGAAGGCAAGGAAGATAATGTCGGCAATATCGTCCATAGGCACGATCCTATTCCGGTCAAAACTATTCCAAAAACTATTCCAGTCAAAAACATCGAGCCGACACTGGGTCAAGGGGCACCCACGGACAAGGTTTTCATGATAGAAGAAGCCAAGCGCCCCGGCGAATATATGTCTGCGTTTGAAGATGAACATGGCACTTATATCATGAACTCCAAAGACTTACGCGCCATTGAACATGTAGAAAAATTAACCCAGTTGGGCGTTCACTCTCTGAAAATCGAAGGCCGTACCAAATCTTTCTACTATTGCGCCCGCACCGCTCAGGTATATCGCCGTGCTATCGATGATGCCGTTGCCGGAAAACCGTTCGACCCAACCTTGATGACCACATTGGAAGGTTTGGCGCACCGTGGCTACACAGAAGGTTTTCTGCGCCGCCACACCCATGATGCCTATCAAACTTACGAATACGGTTATTCAGTGTCAGACACTCAGCAATTTGTTGGCGAGTTTACCGGCAAGCGAGTCAATGGCTTGGCAGAGGTGGCCGTGAAGAATAAATTTCTTGTCGGGGATCAGTTGGAACTGATGACACCATCAGGCAATATCCACTTTACGTTAGAATCTATGACCAATAAAAAAGGCCAGGTCGTGGAAGTTGCACCGGGTGACGGGCATATCGTTTATCTTCCTATTCCTGAAGAAATCAAGCTGGATTATGCTTTACTTGTTCGAAACTTAAAAAGTGGCAATACCAGGGCACCCCATCCGCAAGAATGACAAGCGAAATAATTCGAAATAGAGTTTTAAAGAAATTGATCTATTTTTTTAGAAACAGATCACATCAATGCTAATTTATTTCTCGTATTATCAGCACTGAAAAATAAAGAACTAAAAAAGTTTTACTGTAAGACTAGGAACCACCTCCTTGGCTAGCTCAATCTCCCTTGGGCTAGCCTTTTCTTTATATATCAATAAAGAAAAAATCAATAAATTCAATACATTAAAAGAATACTTCGCCCGAAAAAGTCATTAAATTAATTTATGCTTTTACATTTAAATTGAATATTTATTAATCTATTATTAGTAACATTATTTATAATAATCAAGAAAATCATCTTCCCATAAATATCGTTAGAATTTATTCAGCTTAATGAAGGAAATTTTTAGAAAAAATAATCTAAATTATCCCGTTGCAAAATGATCTCAATATTTATTTATCCTCACACCAGATAAGTATTATTTCACTTTATTGTTAGGCAGCATGGTTAAATTTTAGCAATATTTGTATTAACTGAAGCGATCCACTGCTGTTTCCCTCGCGACTTACCTTGTGATCAGTTCAAATATAAACAACAATCAGTAGCGCCTTTTGCAAACTGGAGCTAATCATGACTGATATCGTTAAGTTGTTAGGAAAAGACGCAGAGCGTTTATTGCAACATCAGTGCAATACCATTCCACGTGAAAATCTCTATCTCCCAGGTACAGATTTTGTCGATAGAGTAATGCTCGACAATAACCGTCCCAATACGGTTCTTCGTTCCATGCAAACCTTATTGAACCACGGTCGTCTGGCTGGCACAGGTTATCTGTCCATTTTGCCGGTAGATCAGGGTGTTGAACATTCTGCCAGCGCTTCTTTTGCTGCCAATCCTCTCTATTTTGATCCCAAAAATATCGTTGAACTGGCAATTGAGGCAGGCTGTAATTGTGTTGCTTCAACTTACGGGGTACTGGCGTCGGTTTCTCGCCGTTATGCGCATAAGATCCCATTTCTGGTCAAACTTAATCACAATGAGACGTTGACTTATCCCGCTGAATATGATCAAACATTGTATGCCAGTGTCGAGCAAGCATTTAACATGGGTGCCGTTGCAGTAGGGGCAACAATCTATTACGGCTCTGCTGAGTCCCGCCGTCAAATAGAGGAAATTTCAGCCGCTTTCGAACGGGCTCACGAATTAGGTATGGTCACCGTACTATGGGCTTATCTGCGCAACTCAGCGTTCAAGAAAGACGGGGTGGATTACCATACCAGCGCTGATTTAACCGGTCAGGCAAATCATCTGGCAGCCACAATCGGTGCCGATATCGTGAAACAAAAAATGGCAGAAACGAATGGTGGTTATACGGCTATTGGATTCGGGCACACAGATAAACGCGTTTACAGCGATTTAACGACTGAACATCCGATTGATCTCGTTCGCTATCAACTTGCTAACTGTTATATGGGACGTGCCGGATTAATCAATTCAGGTGGCGCTTCCGGAAATAATGACTTAAGTGATTCTGTTCGCACTGCTGTCATCAATAAACGTGCCGGAGGGATGGGATTGATCCTTGGCCGTAAGGCGTTCAAGAAATCGATGAAAGATGGCATTGAGTTAATCCACGCTGTACAGGATGTTTATCTCGACCAGAAAGTTACCATCGCCTAATCAAGTCGCTTGGCTCACTGCTTTCAAAGATGGGGATCTCAGCATCCCCATTATTTAAGCGCTATCTCATTCAGGAATGATCTTATTTTGGTACATCACCACCATTGATGAAAATGGTGGACTGGCCCAATGCCATGACCGACTTCCAAACTATCTGCCTGCGTCAAAGCATGTTGTAAATAGGTTTTTGCAACCGGCAGCGTACTTTGCCAGTCAGAATAACGTGGACGCAATGCGGCGAGTGCTGCGGACAAAGTACAACCCGTTCCGTGGGTATGCCGTGTATTCACTCTGGGGGCCGTAAAACGCCATTCCCCTTCCGAGGTAAAGAGCCAATCCGGGCTTTCCTCATTATTCAAATGTCCGCCTTTCAATAAAACCGCCTGACATCCCATTGAAAGCAATGCGTGCCCCTGCTGTAACATGGCATCTTCGCTGGTCGCAAGATCACATTTCAGTATGGCTGCCGCTTCCGGTAAATTGGGGGTGATCAAAGAGACTATCGGCAGTAATTGTTCTACCATTGTGGTAATGGCCTCCGGTGATAACAGGGGATCACCGCTTTTCGCCATCATGACCGTATCCAATACAATGTGGGGGATAGGATAACGCTGCAATGATTCTGCTATCACAGCAATATTCGCCGCATTCGACAACATGCCAATTTTAGCGCTGTCTATCCTGACATCTGCAAGCACTGATTCTAACTGCGCAGCAACAAAAAGCGGATCCAGATCATAAACCGATTGCACGCCCTGAGTATTTTGCGCAACCAACGCGGTGATGACTGTGGTTCCGTAAGCACCTAGTGCAGAAAAGGTTTTTAAATCGGCCTGGATGCCGGCACCACCGCTAGGATCGGTTCCTGCGATAGTCAGTGAGTTAATTCTCATTATGGTGATCCCTACCACCAGATAAAAGTCAAAATAAAAATCACCCTATTAGTATCCTAATAGAGTGATATTTGCAATAGGTTATCGTCAGATAATAAAACTAAGCTGACGATAGATATATTTAGCCAGTAATCAAATACCAGCCAAATTAAATTTATTACTATAAAGTTGTGACGTTTGCAGCAGCAGGACCTTTAGGGCCATCCTGAATTTCAAACTTAACTTGTTGGCCTTCAGACAATGTTTTAAACCCATCTTTTACAATTGCAGAAAAATGTACAAATACATCTTTGCTACCATCGGTTGGAGTAATAAAACCAAAACCTTTAGACTCGTTGAACCACTTCACAGTACCAGTGATTTTTGCCATTTCAAAAATTTCCTTTGAATCACTTTATTAGCCTATTGGCACAAAAATAAACAAACCAGTATTAGTTGCTGTTATTTATTAACAGAACAGTACTTCGTTTACCCATGTGTTTTATCACATACTCTTTATATAATCGCAAGCCATTTTTTTCAGGTGCTGGAGCCAACGCACATATTTTCAATTCTTAATCTCTATCCCGATTTGAAATTACTCAATATCCTTTAAGTTACATAACTATTTGAATCAATGTAAAAAGAAAATTGACCCCAAAGAAATTTCTTTGATAAATTTAATATATAATGCTGTTTTTATATCTGTTATGGTGTAAACCAGAGAGTTTTCGTTATGAAAAATTCATCTTAGATAACTATAAAAATTTTGGCTAACGCCATCTATTCTTTTTTGAATATATAATATCATCGTTTTACATGTAATCAGATTACTTTTTGTTTATCATTTATTAAATATTATCCAATTATAATATTTATGAGATGATTTTTTATTATTCCCCAGATGATCATTCCATATGATAAACTGATTTCATCAAGTAAATAATATGCCAAAATTGTCGGATACTTCCTGACTCCTCACACTAACAGGTATAACAAAATATAAAACTATCAATTCTTGTATACGAATAGGATGTCGTGAGAACAAATAACAGTCAGTCGGGCATCATACCCGACTGAAAAAATCTGAAATGGATTAACAGTTAGCTGACTTGTCTTTTGGCTTTCTTTGATTGAGCAATCAAGTAGCCAACCCACAAGATACCAATCCAAAGTGGCATCAAGATAACCGAAATACGAATGGGTGGCATCATGAGAATAATGATGAGAATGAACGCCAAAAATGCCAAACACAAGTAGTTTCCAAATGGATACCACAGTGCCTGAAATTTTGTTTTGACACCTTGTTTATCTTTAGCTGCACGGAATTTTAAATGAGCACAACAAATCATAATCCAGTTGATGACCAGAGTTGTTACCACCAATGCCATCAACAACTCAAATGCTTTACCGGGCATAACATAGTTAACCAATACACCAATCGATGTGGCCAGCGCCGATAAACCAATAGACAAGACAGGCACATTACGTTTGTTAACCTTGGTGAGCGCATAAGGTGCATTACCTTGTTTAGCCAAACCATATAACATCCGGCTATTACAATACACACCACTGTTATAAACAGATAATGCCGCCGTGAGTACCACCACGTTCAGGATATTTGCCACCCAAAAGCTATCCAGATCATGGAAGATCAAAACAAAGGGGCTGCCACCTTCAACCACTTTCATCCACGGATACAACGACAGCAAGATAGTCAGTGAACCGATATAAAATAGCAAGATTCGATAAACAACCTGATTAGTTGCTTTTGGGATATTTTTCTCAGGATTTTCCGCTTCTGCTGCGGTAATACCCACCATTTCCAAGCCACCAAATGAAAACATGATCACGGCCAACGCCATAATCAAGCCAGAAAACCCATTTGGCATAAAGCCGCCCTGCTGCCATAAGTTAGTGATACTTGCCTGTGGGCCACCATTACCACTAATCAGCAAATAGCACCCAAAGATAATCATCCCGACAATAGCACTGACTTTAATGATAGAAAACCAGAATTCGGTTTCACCATATAACCGGACATTAATGAGATTAACGAGATTGATCAGTACAAAGAATACGGCGGCAGAAACCCATGTTGGCACGTCCGGCCACCAATATTGGATATACATACCAACCGCCGTTAACTCTGCCATGCCAACCAAAATAAACATGGCCCAGTAATTCCAGCCTGACAGAAAACCGGCAAAATTTCCCCAATATTTATAAGCAAAGTGGCTAAACGAGCCAGCTACTGGCTCCTCAACCACCATTTCTCCCAGTTGGCGCATAATTAAAAATGCAATAAACCCACCAATTGCATACCCAAGGAGTACTGAAGGTCCTGCCATTTGAATGGTTTGGGCAATGCCCAAAAATAACCCTGTTCCTACTGCACCGCCGAGAGCAATCAGCTGAATATGCCTGTTTTTTAAACCACGCTTAAGCGTAGGTTGTTGTTCTTGTTGTTCTGCCATCTAGTCCTCTTTTTACGATGCTTAGAACCCGTCTCATTAAAAGCTGTTTTATTTGTACAAAATTTGTCGAGTTTAAATTTCCTCAACATAATTCCCTCAACATAGAGTAGTGATTGAGCTATGTACTAATTTATGCAATATTGAGTTTGTTTATTCGTATCAGGTGGATATTAAAACATCATTTACAAAGAATGAATACTGCAAATGCATGTTAACACATGCAGGCAGAATAATGATTGAGTGAAGATCAAAAAGGTAAGTATCGGGTGATGGAACAAACACCTAATTCGAATACATCATTACCTTGCTCACAATGTACATCCAACGCTAACAAATACAAAAACAAACATATCAATATCGAGCACAGAATTAAAAGCACTTTTTTAGTATTCAATGAGATCACCTTAGGAGTATTTCATCTATCTATAATGATGGGTTTTGTCATCTTGAAAAGAAGTTGTGTATACTTCCCCAACCTTCAACCAATTTAAAATTGTAATGACACAAGATAACCACTTAGCACTTGTATGCGCACTGAGTAAATGGATAGAAAACCATCTTGGCCGTGTCATTCATCTTGAAGAGCTTGCTGCTTACTCTGGCTACTCGCTTTGGCACATGCAGAAAATATTCAAGGAAGTTACCGGCATATCCCTTGGGAAGTACATCCGCCAACGACGCTTGGCTGGCGCTGTTTCTCTGTTGAGAAACAGTTCGCTGCCTATTTTTGATATTGCCCTGGATTTCGGCTTTGGCTCTCAATCCCATTTCACCTATATGTTCCGTAAAGAGTACGGCATTACGCCTTATGATTTTCGCCAGAGTACAGATATTGAACTTGAGGTTAAACTTCCACTGCATCTAACTTATAATTGCGAATCATGAAGTTTGCCATCATCAGCGGCCATTCATCACGGCCGCCATGCCTCAACTTAATATTTATTTTCTTTTCTCAATAACGCCACTTTATTTCTATACTATTTCTACATATTAAACATAAACCGTTATTGGTATTTTTCGACCAAGGCTAAAGCGATCGCTTCCGTTTCTGCATCGGGAATGCCGCTAATATCTGACGGGCGAAAATGCATCTGAAATGCTTGAATCGTTTTATGAGTAGCACTATCCAAAATTCCCGTTTGAGGGATACTATAACCATAAAGTGCCAGTGCTTTTTGAATTGACATCACTGAAGCAGGCATATTCGGTGCCCTGTCAGCTAAATATTTATTCACTGTGGCATGATCGGGCCAGGCTCCAATTCCCTGTTTATAAAGTTCACGCCACGGAAAAACCGGCCCAGGGTCTTCTTTTCTCAGTGGTGCGATATCACTATGACCTATAACATTCACAGCCTGAATGTTATGCCTATGAATAATATCCTTTGCCAACCGGATCACGGCATCAATTTGTGATGGGTGGTATGAGCACCACTCTTTTTTGACAAACTTTTGCTCAAATCCGCAATTTACAATTTCAATGCCAATAGAATAACGGTTTAAACTTTGGTATCCATTCCACTCACTCTTCCCTGCATGCCATGCCCTTTCCTTTTCTGAAACTAATTGAAAAATAATCGGTTCTTTATCCTTATACCTCGGTTGGGAAGGAATAAGGTAGTGAGCATTAACACGGCCTCCCGTTAATACCCGGACAGATCTTTTATCATTTAGCGCGGTATAGTGAAGGACAAGAAACTTAATAGAGTCAATAGGTTGCTTAGTCGAGTAAGGATAGGAATGATCAACAATATAACCGCCTCTATCTTCTCGTTCAGGGGAATGAGAACAACCAATCAACAACGTGATAAATAGACAAATTATTAAACGTTTTATCATGATTGGTCAGCTATTTTACAGAAAGAGATAACATTGTGATGATTATATAGTAGATGAAACGAAAAGAGATATGGCGTTTTTTACTTATCAGTTTGTTTTTAAGCACAAATAAAAACCCGCTATTCGCGGAACGAACGAATAGCGGGTTTATAACGAGTTATTTTCTGTTACTGATGACTCTTCTCACCGTTAAATGGTGCATCATTATCCCAAATCCCTTTTTCAACTTGCTGTTGAATCTCTGGGTAGTCATTAATATTGAACGTCGGTAATTTCCCGGCCCTTCTCTGCTGGTTATAATCTTTCGCCAGCTTCATGGCGATACCGGACAACATCAGTATGGCAATCAGGTTAACAATAGCCATACATGCCATTGATAAATTTGCCATATTCCAGACCAAGGGCACATCGGCCAACGTACCAAACATCACCATACCCAGCGCAGCCAGGCGCAGAATAAATAAGCCGGCAGTGTGATTACGCTCCAGAAATATCATATTGCTTTCAGCATAAGCGTAGTTAGCAATAATCGAGGTAAAGGCAAAGAAGAAAATCGCAATAGCAACGAATATCGTTCCCCAATGCCCAACAACGGATGACAATGCTCGCTGAGTCAGTTCAATGCCGCTGATAGCCGTGACATTTTCGTTAAGGACACCGGAAGAAAGGATGATAACCGCCGTTGCACTACAGATAACGATGGTATCCATAAATACCCCCAACATCTGCACATAACCCTGAGAGGCGGGATGTGGTGGATATGGAGACGCTGACGCGGCCGCATTTGGCGCAGAACCCATCCCCGCTTCATTCGAGAACAACCCGCGTTGCACACCCTGAAGCATGGCCTGAGAGATGCTGTAGCCTAATGTTCCCGCTATCGCTTCCTGCACGCCAAAGGCGCTCTTGATCACCAATGCAAATACCGCGGGAAGACGTTCAATATTGTGACCAACGACCCAAAGTGCCAGTATGAAATAGGCAATCGCCATAAACGGTACAACGATTTCCGCGACTCTGGCGATGGAACGCAATCCACCAAAAATAATCACGCCACTGATAATGACTAATACAATACCGACATAAAGTGGTTTGATATTAAAGGCAAAAGCCGCCGCTTCCGCAATTGAGCTTGCCTGAACGGCATTAAATACAAGACCAAACGCGATAATCAGGAAGAATGAAAACAGAATTCCCATCCATCGCTTCTTCAGCCCTTTTTCCATATAGTAAGCTGGGCCACCGCGAAAATTTCCTTGATCGTCTTTCGTCTTGTACAACTGAGCAAGCGTGCTTTCCACAAAGGAAGTTGCCATACCAATAAAGGCTACTACCCACATCCAGAAAACGGCTCCTGGCCCACCGGCAGTAATTGCAATGGCAACCCCGGCTAAGTTACCGGTTCCTACGCGAGCAGCAAGGCTGGTACATAAAGCCTGAAAAGATGAAATACCAGAGCTATCTGATTTATTACTATTTTTCAGAACGGAGAACATGTGGCCAAAATGGCGAAGTTGTATAAAACCAGAACGCAGTGTGAAGTAGAGACCCACCCCAAGAAGCAGGTATATGAGTGCGTAGTCCCAAAGAATGTGGTTAATGAAGTTAATCAGATCCGTCAAGATATTTTCCCCTTACTAATTAGCAAACATTAGCTGTCCGTAATGCCGTATTCGACGAAATTTTATTGAGTTTAATTCCTTTATAATTAACAATTAACACAATTCTGCATACAAAGAATACAGAGATGCTAGCCATTAAAACGGAAAGAATGTAACACAATATTTGTTTCAATGGGTAACTTTTAATGAAATTTTTACATTTACTTTAGCGTTATTGAACATTTATCTTAATGCCCATAAACCCGTCACTTCCTATTTCAAGCCATTCAAATACATTTCGTGCACAAAAAATGTAAGCTAATTTTCTTCCTATATATAAGCGAAAAGCATAGATGAATTAACAGTTGGGCTTAAAACAAGAAACCAATTGGTAACCAAAATACAACCTATAAAAAACAACGTCAATTCATTCCCACTCTAACGCTGGGTTGGAAAGCATACGTTAATCGGAAGTTACTGATGTCATGCCAAACAACATACATAGAATAAATTTAGATAATCACGTATTGCTATACCACTAACGTAGAACAACCCAATTAACTAGAAAAAGTGGCGTAATTACAAAATTTAATCTTGAAATTCCTAATATTTTCGAAAACATATAGTAATATTTTTCTCAAAATGAGATTATTAAATTTTAATACTGTGATAGTTGGAAAAAGCTATCATTACATATTAAAATTTTCGTTTGTTATTTTTGCAGTAGGAAACAACACTAACAGGTTAATAAGATGTTAATAATCTACTATCTGGTCATCAGATAATCTGCAAGTGAGGTTATAATTGATGTTAGAGCGAAAAAGAAAAAATCCCGCAGACAACATACTGCCCAAAAGGGTTTATAGAGGAAAATCAAAGTATGAATATCATCCTGCAACAGGTGGCTCGATCTCTATCTGCTGTTTGAGTTCACCCGTATCTGTTGTTTGGAAAGAGTACAATAAGATTGTAGAAAAAATAGAAAAAAACAGTACGTAGAGCTTAATATATGTTGAAGTTAATAAAAAACGGGAGCCATCACTCCCGTTGATGCTAAACAATCACTATTCCACGACAATAACAATAAGATATTCTAATAATTTCTTTTCAGGTTTCAACTCTATCCCCTCAATACTGCACTATATATTACACCACAATCCCCCCTGCTAAATAGGTATTGAGTGACTCTTTCCATCGGGAATATGTCTTCCCAGATTCGTGCTACGATATAAATCACACCGACAGATTTGTTAAATGCAAGACAGTAGACAATGGAGTATTATTTATGCGTATAAGCAACATCATGAAAACTATTGCTATTCCGGCTGTAATTACACTATTGTTATCAACGCCTGCTGGCGCAAGAGACGGAAAATTGATTAACCTGCCTGATAAACGATTTGCCGTTCTGTCCACTGGTGATCTGGAAAGTGCATCAATTGGCAGTTATTCCATTGCCATTTTTAAGGATAAAGATCTTGAGGACTTTGAAACCGGGGCTATCTTTGAACGTGATGGTTCAGTATTTGAAGATAATGGAAATCCGAGAATTACATTTGCCGATATTGATGGTAATGGTTCCAAAGAGCTCATTGTCTCTAAACTAACTGCGGGCTCTGGGAATTACCTTGAAGTTGATGCACTCAAAATCACGAAGAAGCATGTCAAACTTCTCACCCGCATCTATATAAACGGAAACAATGATCCTGTAAAGTCACTCCGTGCAATATGTAAAAGAGGAAAGTGTATAGAGCAGAAACCTTAATCAACTTCTCTTCAACCCACTGAAATTCGGCGCAAACATTGAATTATGTACTATTGTTAATGTTGTTATTCCGGTTAAAGCTGTTCACCACTATCATGGTATAGTCGATCAAGAGGAAATTATGAAACGTCTTTTATTGCCGATTTTCCTTGCCCCATTCTTCTCATATACCGCATATGCTAATCATGTAGATAAGACTGCCGATACTTATTGTCATTTGTTTGGGGAAGCCTCCGTAGAAGCATTTAAAACCCATGATTCACCCGGCACAATAGCCCAAAAGGCTTTCAATGAATTAAGTCGCAAGGGATTCGATCTTAAAGAGATCCATAGCAACAAGGATGAATTTATTGCATCTATCAAACAAACCGTCACAGAAGTCAGAAAAAATAAACAAGTCTTCCCAAGTACTCGGCATTTTGACGCATCACTGGCTAAATCAGTTGAAGCATGTAAAGTACAGACAAAGCATGCCTTATCTAACAGTACAAAATAAGATCCTGTAGAGCGACGACTCACTTACGTTGTCGCTCTGCTTCGTTAGCCGTTTCGCCATTTGAATTTCAATAAGTTATGTAATTTATTTTTTCATTACAACATGAAACAAATTAGATTATTTTTATTATCTTGCGATTTTATAACAATGAGATTAAAGAGAAGAATGAGATTTCATTTTTTTAACGGCAACGCTATAAAAAATAGCAAAAACAACAAAAGGACTAAAAGAGTATTTATTAATGTGGAAAAGCGATATTGAAATGATGATTTTTTCTCATTGCCCTGATTAGGTGCTATTTTATCTAACGAAAACTTATTATCTTCAATTTCAGCAAGTATCGTTTTTGCGCGCTCTATATCAGCATGGTGGACAAGCAGTTTAACGCCACCAAATGCCTGAGAATACATATAGTTATTCCATACAATATTTTCATCTATCACTATCGCATAAATATCTTCTGATAACATTCTGCCCAAGACAATGTGGGCATCTATCGGCGATAAAAAATTTACCAATAACTGCATATTTCCTCTTTGAGGATAACTATTCCACATAAGCTCACCATAATCAGATGATTTACAAATAAGTATAATCTATTATTGCATTATTCTCTTATTGTTTAAGATTATCATTAACTCCCTTTCTTTTATTTTATTTGCTACAGGTTAGAATTAAAGGAAAGTAAAAAATTAACGGTAACCATTAAGCCCCCGTTATCTATTCAGTGACGCAATTAATTACATATGAGAGATAATGGCATCGCCGAACTCACTGCATTTCAGCAGCTTAGCACCCTCCATCAGGCGCTCGAAATCGTAAGTCACGGTTTTGGCCGCAATCGAACCTTCCATTCCCTTAACAATTAGGTCGGCGGCTTCGAACCATCCCATGTGGCGCAGCATTATATAGCCAAAATAAATATAACAATTTGAATTTAAAAGTTTTTATATTCATTTGAAAGCTAAAAAAGGTGCAATCTAGTTATATAAGCACATGATTTTACAGAATATTATTTGGGTTTTGATAACCCACTTCCCCGCCCAAAACTTCATCAATCACGCCAAACATCCTCTTCTATTCCGTTTTGGTCATTTGTTGACACGCGAATATAGCCGATTTTAGCCATCTCGAAACTCCTTTTAGTCCATGATGGCTGATTTTATCAGGCTCACGGGGTAACGCATTGATTTGCATTAAACCTCCGTATTGTGTATGACTTTTTCTTGCTTTTTCCGGGGAAAAATAAGCTAATCGTTTTTTCATCACATCCCGAAATTAAAAGGCGTGAATACCTGATTTACCAAAATAAACCAAACGTTGCAAATCATAGCAGATGGCCTTCAGAGTCATCGCAAAATCGGCTCGCAGCTGGCCTATCGTTCGGATGAATTTTTCACTCATCTGAGAGAATGAGCCAAAGATATGTTCTACCCGTGCCCGGGGTTTCGCTATTTTCTTATTTCGGCCTTTCTGGCAGTCTGATAAGGGCTTATTGCGTGACGCTTTTCTCTGAATATGGACACGATAGCCCTGTTCCTTCAGCGCACTTTCACGCATCTGGTTGGCATACCCTTTAAGTGCCTGCTTTCGCCGTTAATTCACTCATGTTTTTATTCCTTATGTTTTGAAAAGACAGCGACAGGATAGCGACTCTGTTTTTTTGTGAAAATCGATCCGAGTTGTAGGAGCAAGGAGACAGTTTGGCGTGAAGTTATTTTTTAAAAGACTCGACTGCATCGATGGCGAACCGTGTGATATCCTGGATAGTTGTCGATTAGACGTCCGCGTTCAAATGCCGGCCGATTCAGTATGGAACCAGAAGTAAGAATTATCCAAGGGGGAATAGAGGCGCACAGCCCTTACAACAGAATAGTTGCATCAGCCTAAATAATAAACTGATATCGGTGTGGGGTTTGGGGGAGAGGCTGATCAGATAATTTTGGATGAGAAGATACCCAAAAATGCCCTATGCGTTAGTTGTTGATACACGAATACTTAAACCATCCAGCGTCTTGTTGCTTCTGTTCACATTGCACCTCACTGTGATTCTGCGTTATTTTCCGGGCGAATTAATTTCGCCAATATTTTCTCAGCCTTTTTCGGTCTGTATTCCGCCATTATTTTTAATTCCAGACGAAAATCAGGGAGGCTCATTTTTAAGCGCTTGGCTTCTTCTTTCATTAAATTTCTATCAACCAATTTAAATAACCGCGCAGCCTCTTTCCGTTCCTGTTCGCGTTGATAGTTAATCTCATCCAGCCGTTGTCGTTTCTCCGCTGCCTGCGTTTCTTTCCATTTATCGATTTCCCTATCGATATCGATATCGATATTACCGCGTTTATGCAGCGGTACGTTTAATACACCGTGATCTAATGC
>NZ_JAQRFJ010000160.1:0-1278 GCF_028599065.1 Xenorhabdus sp. PR6a
TTGTATTTATAGAATAAAATTAATTAGTTAGTAAAATTTTTTCTAAAAGCCATTTAAAACATGTATGACTGTTAATTAAAAATATATAATCAACATGGATAAATTATTTATGATAGATACTAAAAAAAATGAAATTCTTGAAAAGAACTCCATGCATAACATTCTAAATATGTTAAAAATAGTTTTGTTTCGAAATAATAAACAGGTGATATTTTGAATATTTTCGGATTTATTCTTACCATATTACCTATTGCCTTATCCCCTGGTGCGAGTTTTACTCTCGGCATGACCAATGTGATGAATAGAGGAATAAAAGGTCTGCTTTCCATCATAATAGGGACATCCTTGGGGATTTACACTCACGCATTACTGGTTGGCTTAGGCGTTACAGGCATAGTGACAAAATATCCATTCATTATAAATATCATACAGATAATAGGAACTATCTATTTAATCTATCTCTCTTATACATTAATAAAAAATGGAATATACTCAGAAAAAAACAGTGCAAAAAAAGCAACAAAAAAAAATGCAACAATAAAAGATGCCTATATCGCTAATATTATGAATATAAAAGCAATTATACTATATCTTACTGTAGCTCCAAGTTATCTAACATCAAACCATATTAATGTGTCAAACTTCATTATTCTTGCTTCTATTCATATTATTATAATGACAATATGGTTATTAGTTTTTGGCTATGTAATTATATTTACTACAAAAAAAATGAATTTCAGTTCGGTAAGTCGTTTTATTAACATTATGGGTGGGGTCTGTTTATTATACTTTTCTCTTTCTCCGTACTTTTTATGATGTTCCTTTCCAGAATGAGAGACGAATGCTTGAATTATATCCAGATAGAGTTTTAATCAAACTTCATCGATATTACACTCATTGTTTTGTTTGAAAAACAATCTGCATTGGGGTGATTTTTAAACCACTGGTTTGTGAAAAGTTCACATTCAAGCCTTGGATAATAAACAAATACTCATGCTCTCGTCCTGTATCTCCTTTCAATCTATAACTGAGTTAGCTTTTCTAGTTTACTACAGCGATACCATACAAATCACTTTCACATTCCACAAAAAAATCTAATATATAGATTTTAGTAATGATACATGATAGCAAGCCATCTTCTATGACTCTCATCAGTAAATAACAAGTTAATTTTGGTGAAACCGTCATTCCGCACCTCATTTCTGATTTAAAAATAATGTGATTTACTGCACAGTGTGTTGCTTTATTCCCAAAACTAGGTTGACGGCGATCGTGAGG
>NZ_JAQRFJ010000161.1:0-1212 GCF_028599065.1 Xenorhabdus sp. PR6a
ATTTCGAGGGCTTTTTATTATATTTTTCATAGATATATTAAGAAATGGCACTCAGACGTGAGCCGCCATCAGGCCGTTTAATCAAGCTGCGGGAAGCAGCCTGTGAGACGCAGAAAAAGATTATTCGGCCTGCCCCTATCAGAGCTGGTTTCACGTCTTAATATTAATTGTTACGGAAACCATTTCATGAAAAAGCTACTTGAATTACGCCAGCAAAAGACAACCCTCACTGAACAAATGCGCACCCTGCTCACCAAAGCAGAAAGCGGAAAGCGTTCCCTGACCGAAGATGAAGCCAAGCAGTTCGACGAACTGCGCAGCCAGTCCGATGCACTGAACGCCGAAATTGCCCGCTATGAGTCAATTGCTGATGAAGAACGCCATCAGGCGAAGATCCAGCCGACCAGTGAAAAACTCAGCAACGACGAACTGCGACACTATATCGTGACCGGAGAAACCCGCACCTTGTCTACGGGCGTGCCGTCAGAGGGTGGCTATACCGTTATCCCTGAACTGAACAAACAGATCATGCAGCAATTGGCGGATGAATCGGTCATGCGCCGGATCTGTACCCTCAAGACCACACGCAGCAACGAATACAAACAGTTGGTTTCGGTCGGTGGGGCAGCGGTGGCACACGGGGAAGAGGGCAAGGCACGCGGTGAGACTACCACGCCGAAGATGGAAGAGGTCAGCATTAAGCTGTTCCCGATTTACGCTTATCCGAAGACAACCCAAGAGATTATCGACTTTAGCGACGTGGATATTTTGGGCTGGCTGACTGCTGAGATTGCAGACACCTTCGTCGATACCGAAGAAACCGATCTTGTCAGCGGTGACGGCAGCAAAAAAGCCAAGGGCTTCCTGTCTTATCCCCGTGATACCCAAGCCGACAAAACGCGCGCTTTTGGCACCCTGCAAAAGCTGGAAGTGGCCACCCTTGAAGCCGACAGCCTGATTGACCTTAAGTTCCTGCTTAAGAACAAGTACCGCAAGAATGCCGTCTGGGTGATGAACTCCAACACAGCCGCCAAGGTACAGAAGCTGAAAAACGGCAACGGGGATTATATCTGGCGGGAACGTTTGCAAGCCAGTGATCCGGATATGCGTCCACTATCTTGAATTTATGCCGGATAACGTTATCGGTCTGGGGGACTTCAAGCGCGGTTACTTCATCGTTGACCATGAAACAGGTACCCGCACCCGTCCCGA
>NZ_JAQRFJ010000162.1:0-1194 GCF_028599065.1 Xenorhabdus sp. PR6a
CTGTTAAGGCCGCTTAATGTGGTCAACCCTTACGCAGCGCAACTGACCTTTATGTCTGACAAAACCCGCACCCGCCGTGACCATATGAAATACCTGACCTTAATCCAGAGCATCGCGTTGCTGCATCAGCATCAGCGGGAAGTGAAGGTGGTTGAGCATCGCGGGCAGCCGCTTGAATACATTGAAGTGACGCAAGACGATATCCGGCTGGCGAACCAGCTCGCCCACGAGATTTTAGGCCGCACGCTGGACGAGATGCCGCCACAGACGCGCAAGCTGTTGTTGCTGATACAGCAAATGGCGCAAGGCATGTGCGCCGCAGGCCAGCAAACGTTACGCGAAGTCCGCTTTACCCGGCGGGATATCCGCGATTTTACCCACTGGAGCGACAACCAGCTTAAGGTGCACTGCCAGCGGCTGGCTGACATGGAATACCTGCTTATCCACGGCGGCAGTCGCGGGCACCTGCTGCAATACGAGCTGTTATGGGACGGTGAAGCGGCTGACCGTGCGCACTTATGCGGCCTGATAGAACCGAAAGCGGCCGCAGACAAGCAAACGACCTGATACTACGAATGGCGCAAGTTGGACTGAACTTGGCGCAAGTTGCCCCCAAGTTGGTGTCAAGTTGGCGCTAAGTTGGGGCAGTAAAATCAGCCGCAAAGCCCGTGCTGAAAAGGGTTCACCGCCCGCAAGTTGGAGAAACAAAAAAATCACTGTTCCGGCCTCCTCCATCTCCTCCATCATACCGTAGCGCCGGAACGGCCTGTTCACCTTCCCACAGAGGAAAACCGTCATGGAAACCCAACCGACCCTGACCCTTGCCACCCTGCGCCAGCAGCTTGAGGCGTATCTGGATACCGTTGTTGACCGTGGATACAGCAAACGCACACAGGAAGCCTACCGGGAGCGGCTGCGCCCGTTCGTGGACTGGTGCGAACTGCGTGACGTCCGCCATGCGCCACAGGTCTCACTGGCGTTGCTGGAGAGCTGGCAGCGTTACCTGCGCAGTTACCGCAAGGCCGACGGGCAGTATTACACCAACGGCGGCCTGATAAGCCGCCTGAGTGCGTTGCGGGGCTGGTTCCGCTGGCTGCTGAAACGCCACCATATCCTGTATAACCCGGCCGAGCTGCTGACGATGCCGAAAGAAGAAAAACGCCTGCCCGCGCAGGTGTTAAGTGAGACCGAAAC
>NZ_JAQRFJ010000163.1:0-1173 GCF_028599065.1 Xenorhabdus sp. PR6a
GGCCGATGTGATGAGCACCAACGGGAAGCCAGACGCCAGCATGATAAGCAACGAGGCACCCGAACCCAACGCGGCTATAGCAATCAATGGGGTAAGTATCGGCTGATGTACCTTAAAGCGAACCCTTTATGTGTGATATGCCTGAAAGCCAATACCTACACCCCGGCAACCATTGTTGATCACATTATCCCGATAGACGGTGACAGTGATGTGTTGTTCTGGCCTGACTTCAATCATCAATCGGTATGCCATAGCTGCCATAACACCAAGACGTTTACACAAGACCCGATAACCAAGCAGAAGCGCAAGAACGGTGAGTATCGGGAACAGGAAGAACGGGCGGCAAAGTGTCGGGATTGGTTAGTGGCAGAATGAAACCATCACATCAAGATTGAGTATTGATAACAAAGAAAATGGTTTCAAATGAAATGATTAGGGTGGGGGAGTAAAAAATGACAAATACCCCCTGACAGGAACCGCCGCGTCCTCGAATTTTTATGCGCGGCACTTTTTTAGATAGCAGTAATTTTTATAGGAATCAAAACATTATGGCAAGGGCACCTAAACCCCCAGTTTATTTAAACGCTATCGCCGCCGAGCAATGGAAATCGAAAGCGAAACTGTTAAACGAGCGTGACGACCTCAGCCCGGCAGACTGGAACAACTTAGAGCTGTATTGCGTCAACTATGCGATCTACCGTAAGGCCATCGAAGATATTGAGTTGCGCGGGTTTGCGGTGGAAGGTTCACGCGGCGCGGCGACCAGTAACCCGTCATTAAAAGCCAAGGCTGACGCGGAAAAAATCATGATTAAAATGTCCTCCCTGCTGGGCTTTGACCCGGTATCACGGCGTAGAAACCCGGTGGAAACGGAGGCTGAGGACGAGTTAGATCGCTTATGAACGCATGGAAACAGTACGCCCTTGATATCCAAAACGGCAATATTCCGGCCTGTAATCGTCTGAAACAGGCGGTAAAACGCTACTATAACGGCCTGAATAACCCGCTTTACGTGTTTGATAGCGAGGTTGTCGGGCGTTTTATTGGCTTCTCCCGTCTCTGCCCACATGTCAAAGGCCACTTGCGCGGTCAACCCATTGCCTTAGAGCCGTGGCAGCAATTCGCCTTTGCTAACCTGCTCGGCTTCAAGGTGAAAGCGACGGGGCGTAGAAA
>NZ_JAQRFJ010000164.1:0-1162 GCF_028599065.1 Xenorhabdus sp. PR6a
CACCGGACACGCTCATCATTACAGAGGGCTACGCAACAGCCTTAACGGTCAGTCAGTTACATGAGGGTGTGGTACTGGCGGCACTAGATGAAGGGAACTTACCTAACGTCGCCGAACAGGTTAGGGAACGGTGGCCAGACGCGAAGATCATTCTTGCGGCCGATAACGATTGGCATGAACCGGGAGCGCTGGACAAAAACGGCAAACCCAAGAAGAACGTCGGTAAGATAGCAGCAGAGAAGACCGCCAAAGCGATTAATGGCTGGGTAACGCTACCGCCCACGGAGTATAAAGCCGATTGGGACGACTATCGCCAGCGTCACGGCATTGAGGCAGCAAAGCAGGCATTCAGTCACGGGCTATATCAGGTGGGGGAGAAAAAGGCAGTGAACACAGAAGCAGCGCAGATCCACGAAGCAAAGCCCAAAAAGGCCAATAACAATCTGGCACAAATGGCCGCCAGTCAACGCGGGGCATTATTGGTTGAAAGTTACGGCAAAGTAGTTGTTAATCCTGATAGCGAAATGGTTTATCACTATAACGGCACAACATGGGAAACCGTATCGGATAACGAGCTGCGTCGCGCAATGGTGGCAATCTTTGACCAGCACGACACCCCGTACAGTCCAAACGGGATTAATAACGCTATCTGTGCCATGAAATTACAAGTGCCGATTATCGGCGAACAACGGCAGGATTTAATTGGGTTCAGTAATGGTGTGTATGAGCTATCGACACAGAAATTTATTCCCCATCAGCCTGAACATTGGCTCATGAACCATAATGGCATTAAGTTTACCCAGCCCGCTATTGGTGAAAACCTGCCGGATCATGCCCCTGACTTTTACCGTTGGTTATCCCATGCAGCAGGTCAGAATGAAAACAAGATGAATCGCATCAAAGCAGCCTTGTTTATGATTCTGGCAAACCGTTATGACTGGCAGCTCTTTATTGAAGTGACAGGCGAAGGCGGCAGCGGTAAAAGCATCTTTACGTATATTGCGACCTTATTAGCGGGAGAACACAATACGGCCAGTGGCAATATGAGAGCGCTGGATGAAGCAAGAGGACGCTATCAGTTTGTCGGGAAAAGTCTGATTACGCTGCCCGATCAGGTTAAATATGTCGGTGAGGGGGCGGGCATTAAGGCCATTACCGGCGG
>NZ_JAQRFJ010000165.1:0-1077 GCF_028599065.1 Xenorhabdus sp. PR6a
AGAAACTCAGCCCTAAATTTGCGAAATTCTTGTTCCCAAAACATCAAATCACAAAAAAAAGGCTGAGCCATGCTTATCATACCACTCACTTCCCGAAATGAACGCCGGCTGATGAAAAAAATCGCTCAAAAAACCTCTGATAAAAATTATGCGCGTCGGATCATGGGGATACTCTTGTTGTGTCAACACCGCTCTGTTCCTCAAGTGGCCGGGATACTTTGTTGCGCCGAATCTTCCGTTTGGCGTTGGCTCAAAAAGTTTAGAGAACACGGGTGGGCAGGATTACATGGCTTACCTGCCGGACGTCATATCCGATGGCATTTAGCCCCTCTCCAGCCTATCCTGTTCTTTTTATTGGAACGCTCTCCCCAACAATTTGGCTATCTCGGTTCCCGTTGGAGCCTTTCATTTTTTGTATTTTTAATCAACGAACTCATACACGTTACCCTTTCAATCAGCACACTTTACCGTTACTTTTGCAAACAAGGGATTGTCTGGCGGCGGGCGGCTCCCACGTTAAAACAGCCTGATCCAGAATATGACGAAAAAATGGCTCGTATTACTGAAGCGCTTTTGCAGACTTCAGAGAAACACCCTGTTGTTTATGAAGATGAAGTTGATATTGATTTTAATCCTAAAATTGGCGCTGATTGGTACTTTAAAGGTCAGCAAAAACGGATTGTGACACCGGGTCAAAATCAAAAATACTACTTTGCCGGTTGTCTTGATGCCCAAACAGGAAAGATCGTATCTACAGGTTACACGAGGAAAAACTCTGATTTATTTATCAACATGTTAGATGAATTAAAACGACAATATCGTGATGCCGAAACGCTGACGGTGATTTTAGATAACTACTGTATCCATAAAAGTAAGAAGGTGAAAGCCTGGTTGCTTGATAATCCCGAGGTGACGCTTTTATTTCTTCCGGTCTACTCGCCCTGGCTGAACAAAATAGAACGGTTATGGCAATCACTCCATGAAACGGTGACACGTAATCATTGTTGTCAATTTATGTGGCAACTGATTAAAAATGTGAAAATTTTTTTGAAAGCGGCTTCATCAGGCACTTGGAAA
>NZ_JAQRFJ010000166.1:0-1075 GCF_028599065.1 Xenorhabdus sp. PR6a
GGCAATAATTTACTTTCCATCCCGAAATTGAAAACCGCCCGCAGGTGAGCCACCTTGTTGTTCCAGGTATAGCTGGACTGCTTCTGTTCCCCCAGAAGATAGCGCCGCCACTTCAGGACATCCCGGTGAGTTACCTCATCCGGTTGCACCATTTCCCCTATAAAGTTGACAAATCCCCGCTTCACCTTTCTGTAGCTCCACTCGGTTGCCGGCCGCAACATATGTGAAAAAAAGTAATCATCCAATAATTCATCCCAACCGATTTTTTCTGCTGTTTGTAACATATTATTTTTTCCTGATAACACCAAAGCATCATGACAATGGATTGTTTAAAATAGCTTTATTTAAAATAAACAGATAAATAATTATCAAAATCATTTATATTACAATAATGTCCTTAAGTGACTTTGAGTGGCAACCGTTTCTTTCTCCGGCACCGGCCGTTCGGTGAGTTTTAAGCCGTGATGGTCATTTTTTGCAACCTGCTGATGAGAAGATCCCTGCCCGGATTGAAATAACGACAATAATGTCAGGGTATCAGTATTATGATCACCGGATAGTTCAGGTACCGATACCGCTTCCAATGGAGGGTGTGGAGACACCCGGCCAGATTTAGACAATTCCTCTTCTGCGGCATCAGATATCTCAGAAGTCTCTGCCAATTTCAGCAAAGGAGACTGTACCTGCCCGGCGGCTTCCTGAAGCAAGGCATCAATCAACGGCACGGAGGCGGGCTGGCCGCCCAGATGCAGGGCCAGACAGCGCCATGCTTCCGGCACCAGAAACAACCAGCTCACTGCGTCTTCCGGCAGTAAACGGGCCGCCAACAGGGCTTTCAGTGGCACAGGAAAATCTGGTTGTGTGGACCGAAACCGAAACCGAAAGCGGCGGTCCGGCGTCCACAATCCCGGCTGCCAGCCATGCCCATCCTCCAGCTCACCTTCCAGTTGCCGCAGCAGGGGCAGGTGGTAGAACAGCGCCGCCCAGAACACCACCGCCTGCCACAGCAGGCTCTGGATGACCTGCGTTTCCGGTGCCGCCCCCGGCGGCAACAGATGCCCTTTTGCCAGTCTCA
>NZ_JAQRFJ010000167.1:0-1068 GCF_028599065.1 Xenorhabdus sp. PR6a
TATCAGAGTTATGTCGCAGAATTTCAAAAAGCAAAATCTAACAATGCAGTGGTGGCAATGAATAAAGCACTTGCGGCTATTTTCGGTACACCGGAGGGATTAACACTACTCAATCCAGATGCCTTTCATTATAAAAAAACATACACGCAAGATTATGGTATTTTTAAAGATACATATATTATCGAGATAAGAAATAAGAAGCAATTAGATACATTATTGTCTGAGGCTAAGCAAATATGGGATAATGATTCTTTTCATTACAGTGTAAGTCCATCTTGGCAAGAGTCAATGAGGGAATACTACAATGCATATCGAAACGCTATCAGGAATACATTTTTGTATTACCATAACCTGAAAAATAAATTACGTGCAGGCATTGACCGAGAAGTAAAAAGAGTAAAACGCATCAACGAAGATCTGGAAAAATCCAGAACGGAAATGCATGATGCCTTTCATGACGGGCAGAATACGGCTATTCCGCCTTCGATAAAGATCGCCATTTTTGCCAAAATGTATCCTAAAGAGGCGTTAGAAATTGGCCCTTATATCAAGAATTCGACAAACATCAGCACCAATGCAGTACGGTTTGCAACACAAGGTCTTGCGGCACAAGGAGGTTTCACTGAACCACAGGGAATGGAGGGCGAAGGCACACAGGTTAATGCATTTCGTCATACCATCTGGCAGGCTACTTTGGCTGCCCGGTATGGGGAGAAAATTGCTAAACATGCCGGGGATGCCCATGAAATGGACCCGCGAGTTGATCTCAATATCCGGCAGTTTGCAACGCTCAACGAGGCGGATCAAACCATTGATCTGCTCAATAATCAGATAGGCCGCAGTATTGGTTTGAACGCTAACGTAACTTCAATGAAGGCATTGGCTTTCGCCACACTGGAAACCTACCATAAAGAGGGATTATATGTTGCCATTAAAAATTCCAATGGTTATGAAGTGGTAAAAGAAAAAATCAACGATCATCAATATAATTACATGAAATCAGTGTATGAGAAAGTGGATGAAAACGGAATGAAATAATCTCTTAGTGTCTAATACCCCGCTGCTTAT
>NZ_JAQRFJ010000168.1:0-1066 GCF_028599065.1 Xenorhabdus sp. PR6a
TGGCGACCTCTTTATTTTACGTCATTCTTGAAAAAGCCAAGTCTGAATGTTCCATCGATTTAAATAACCTGATTGCGTTGGCCTGTGATATCAATCAGGAAGTCTACCATGCGCTTCAAGCGGCTGTGTATGAGGAATAAGCCATGAGTCAATCATCTGCATATGGATATAACAGCCGTAAAAACAATGAAGAAATCCGCCCAATAGACATTATCCATACGGTAAAAAAATCCGCCATGAATCACTGGCAAAGCCTGTTGCCAGCCTGTGGCGTTGAGGTTCCGGCAAAGGGTAAGCATGGCGCTTGCCCCATCTGCGGGGGCACTGACCGCTTTCATTTCATCGACGATCACGGTAACGGGGATTGGCATTGTCGCCAGTGTGACCAGCCCAATCATGGCGACGGGCTGGATTTAGTGGCGAGAACCAAAGGGATCACAGTCTTTGAAGCCGCTAAGTTAGTTTCGGGGGCGCTGGCTCTGCCTTTGTCGGAACCTAAGCCTGCCAGAAAGGAGTCTCCAAAATCAGGAACTTCCTCAATAATCGAAAAAGTGAACAGGCTCTTGTCTCAAGCCACATTTGGGCAATCCGGCTATCTGGCGAAAAAGGGGCTGCAATACCCCAAACAACGGTTATTGAAAGAGGGAATTTTATTACTGATCACCCAAACACTGAACGGCACTATCACGGGTGCACAAACCATTAAGCCCAATGGTGAAAAGCGCCTTGTTGCAGGCTCACAGAAAAAGGGGAGTGTTATTCCCGTGTCCGAGATAACCGGCACACCGGACACGCTCATCATTACAGAGGGCTACGCAACAGCCTTAACGGTCAGTCAGTTACATGAGGGTGTGGTACTGGCGGCACTGGATGAAGGTAACTTACCTAACGTGGCCGAACAGGTTAGGGAACGGTGGCCAGACGCGAAAATCATTCTTGCGGCCGATAACGATTGGCATGAACCGGGAGAGCTGGACAAAAACGGCAAACCCAAGAAGAACGTCGGCAAGATAGCGGCAGAGAAGACCGCCAAAGCGATTAATGGCTGGGTAACGCTACCGCCCAC
>NZ_JAQRFJ010000169.1:0-1065 GCF_028599065.1 Xenorhabdus sp. PR6a
GAACCTTCCTTTTTTTCTTTCTCTAATAAATTACCAGCGGAGAATCCATAAACTGGAATATTTATATCATCCATCCAGGTCACAAGATCATAGGCATACCTAATACTTCCACTTCCATCATGAACAAAAAATAAAGGAAGACCTTTCCCACCAGTACGAATGGAAAATAAATTAGGATATTGATTTAAATTACAACTAGATTGAATAGATGTAGCTAACTTGCTAATTGTTTTCCCTGTAAAAATATCACCTAATACTATTTCAACACCTAAAGATTGTCGTGATTTCTCTACCAAACTCATAGCTAATAACGAATGCCCGCCTAACTCAAAGAAGTTATCATGGCGGCCAATACGCTCCACACCCAGCAAATCCTGCCAAATCTGCGCCAGCTGCTGCTCCACCTCACCCTGCGGCGCTTCATACTGCCGTGTCACCACCGCCCCCTGGTCCGGAGCCGGCAATGCCTGCCGATCCAGCTTGCCGTTCGGCGTCAGCGGCAAGGCTTCCAGGACCATAAATGCACCGGGCAGCATATAGTCCGCCAGGCTTGTGCTTAATTCTGCCCGCAATACCGCAATGTCCAGCGCCATCCCGGCCTGCGGTACCAGATAGGCCACCAGCCGCTTGTCACCCGGGGTGTCTTCCCGGGCAACGACCACCGCCTCCCGCACCCCGTCACAGGCCGCCAACCGGGCTTCGATTTCGCCCAGCTCAATGCGAAAACCGCGGATCTTGACCTGGAAATCATTGCGCCCCAGGTATTCAATATTCCCATCCGGCAGCCAGCGGCCCAGATCGCCGGTCTTGTAGAGCCGGGCTTCTGCTTCCTGGCTAAACGGGTCGGCAATAAAGCGTTCCGCCGTTAACTCCGGGCGGTTTAAATAGCCACGTGCCACCCCAGCTCCACCAATATGGATCTCACCAACCACCCCAATCGGCACCGGTTGGTTATAACTGTCCAGAATATAGATTTGGGTATTGCTGATCGGTCGACCAATGGGTACCAAACTTACATATTTATTTGGTACACACAACCAAGAGAATGTAATGAACGCATCCCAA